>CAYGBH010000318.1:0-5220 GCA_964348055.1 uncultured Pirellulales bacterium | reverse complement strand
CACCCGACCATCTTTGTAATCGCTCAATCTCGGCGTCGATTTGCTCATCGGAAACCTGCAGTTTTGTTCTGGTGACCGCAATACCTTCGAGCTGCGGCAGGTCAAACTCAGGACGCACTTCGACCTCAAAATCGAATTTCAGCGGGCCTTCGGCCGGCAGCTCTATGTTTTCAAAGTCAATATCGGGCTCGCCTATGGCCTGCAGCTTGCTATCCTTGACGGCCGACTCGCTCGCATCGGCCAGCAACTTCAATTTGACCTGCTCCGATGTTTCTTTGCCGAATCTCTTTTCGAGCAGCCGGCGAGGTGCTCGACCCTTTCTAAAGCCCGGCACCAGCGCTTCTTTGCGCAGATTCTTATATTCTTCATCGGTGAGATTTTTTATCGACTCTTGCGGTATCTCTATAAAGACCTTTTTTTTGCAGGGCCCCGCTTCTTCGATTGTCACCGTGTTTTTCAATTCTGCCGGCCGTTCTTCTTTTTCTTGCGTCTCTGTAGCTTGTTCTTCCTGGGCTTCGTTCTTCGTCTCTGTAGCTTGTTCTCCGTGGGCTTGGTTTTTTGTCTCTGCAGCTTGTTCTTCTTCGGCCATTTTGGCGCTCCCAAACGATTGTACCCCCGCTTTCGCGGTCCGCAGGACGCCTTACGGCGGTACGAATTTACACCTGTGCAAGCGGGTACGGCTCTGAAATAATAAACAAAAAAGGCATCAGGCCAACGTTTTGCTCCACAGAAGCGAAGCAGCGGGCCTTAGCCAAATCTTCGCGGTTTTTCACCCCGCACCATTATGGTGCCGGACTCAAGCGTATCGGAAACCAACGCCAAACTATTCTTAGCCGGTAACTCGCCGATACTATATCTGTCATCCTTTACATTATTTCCCAACAAAGCGGGTGATGAGATTTGAACTCACGACATTCACGTTGGCAACGTGACGCTCTACCACTGAGCTACACCCGCGGAATCGTGACTCGTGGCTCGTGATTCGTCGCTCGTGAGCCGAGTTTCGAGTCATCTTCCTGAGATTATAAGGGTTAATATCGGCCATGCAAGGGGATTTTTTGCAAAATTTTGTCCCCCTCTATTAACGAGCCCATTATGACGGAAAAGCAAACAGATAAAAGCCCAAAGCTTGCCGGTCTGTTTTTCAATCAGCCGGGACACATCTATCCTCGGCCCAGGCTCGCAGGCACTGGACTTTTTCAGCCAGTGTTACCGAAAGCGGCGGCGAGGCCCTCAAGGCCGAGAGAATCCGCTCTGTATTTAGTCCGGATTTATCCGCATAGGCCCCATGCAGGGCTGATACGACGGCCTGCTCTATTTCAGAGCCGCTATAACCTTCAGACGCTTTAGCCAATGCCCCCAGATCAAACTTCTTTGGGTCTCGCTTACGTTTCTTTAGATGAATAGTAAATATTTCCTTCCGCACATCCCGCTTGGGCAGGTCAACAAAGAATATCTCATCGAACCGGCCTTTGCGCAGAAGTTCGGGGGGCAGGGCCTCGATGTCATTGGCAGTAGCGACGACAAATACCGGTGCTTCATGCTCCTGCAGCCAGGTCAGCAGCGTGCCAAACATTCTTTTGGACAGTCCCCCATCGGTACTTTGGCTGGCGGCTGAGGCAAAGCCCTTTTCGATTTCATCAATCCACAGAACTACCGGTGACATCATTTCGGTTTGCCGCAGTGCCTCGCGGAGGTTGCGCTCAGATTCGCCAATGTAGCTGTTAAATAGAGTTCCGGGGTCCATTCTCAAGAGCGGCTGGTGCCAGGCGGTTGCGATAGCCTTGGCACATAAACTCTTGCCGGCACCCTGCACACCGAGCATAAGCACGCCTCTTGGGGCTTCAAGACCGAACTCCGCGGCTTCGGAGCTAAATGCGTCTTTACGCCGGCTGAGCCATTTCTTCAGTCGCCTCATGCCGCCGATTTCGCTCAGGTCCAGAGGTATTTGGATGTACTCAAGCAAACCGCCCCGTTGAATCATCCTCCGTTTACTCGCAATTACGAGGTTTATATCATTGTCGTCGAAGCGTCTGTCGTCGGCGACAGTATCAATAATAATGCGTTCAGCCTGACGGCGGGTCAGGCCACGAAGGTTACGGACAATCGTATCCAGGCCCTTTTGCGTGATACCGACCTCGATGGGCGTCTTACGGTGGAAATGCTGCAATGTCTCACGGACAATGCCTTTTAACTCCTGCTGGTTGGGAAAAGAAATTTCAAAGGGCCTGGCATAAGACCTGACGACTTCGGGCAGCTTGTCGTTACTGTCAATCATCACGAGCATGTTGCCATTTTTCTCGAAATGCTCGATAAGGTCACGGAGAGCCCGCAAGGTCAGGCCACCCTTAAGATGCTCAGCAAGGTCGAGAGTTACACAAATAGAACCTTCTTTTACATCAGCAAGGTGACAAAGCCCAGTGGCAGGTGTTTCAGTATCAGCTATGAAAGGGCTATCGCTCAGCAAGCCCTCTCTGACGCCGCCGGCAACAGACCATATCCACATACTACGCTGTAGATTAAGTGCCGCCTGGCGTATGATTTCCATCGCGTACCGTTCTTCATGGGTAACGATAGATATGCAGCAATAGCCGCCATTGACGAGTTGTTCGAATCGCTCGCTATCACCCATTGGACGCTGCCCCACTTATTTATTCTATGCAGGCAAGACTATGCGCGCCTGTCTATTTCGCCAAGATACCAAATCTGCCCTGAAATTACTACTGTATTGAGTCATTTTTTTCGGTTTGGCAGCCCGCTAAGTGCGAAAAACCCAAAAAAATCCCCAAAAAACCTATAAACTCAAGCTTGCCCGCCAGACGGTCGGCAGGCTTGAGTCGTCAAGCGAGTCCAAAAAACCGCTTGACAAAAAGATTAGGTTGCGGTTGTTCTTTAAAGATATAGTATAATATCTGTTAGTTACTGACAGGCGAGACATCGTCGTACCGGCAGCGATTGAAAAATTCAGGTGGAGGTAGCTAAGAAAATGGCGGCAAAAAATCCGGAATTGTTCAAAAAGTGGATGTATGTGGGTCTGTCTTTGCTCATAGCGCTGGCGTTATTTACAATTATCTTTAGAATTGACAGCACCACAGAACGCGAGTCTGCTTTTGCTTCGGGAAACGAAGAAAAAGAAGCTGATGCCAACCAGGCTCCTGCCGAGCCGAACCAGCCGTCCGAGCAAAAGCCAAAAGACCCGAACGATAAGAAACCGCTACGTCCCGACCACAAACATCCGGCTTTCAAGGAGCGCATCGAAGAACGAGCGAAAATGGTTGTCACCCAAATCCAAAAGCCTGTGGATATTCGCGTCCCGGTACGTGACCCGAATGTGCTGGCGGCGATGCGAATCGTGCCGCGGCACGCCTTCGTCCGGCCGACCGAGCAGCGCTTTGCCTACGCCGACCATCCGCTGCCCATCGGCTATGACCAGACTATAAGTCAGCCCTACATCGTCGCTTTTATGACCGAGGCCTTAAAACTTGATCCCAATGATAAGGTCCTGGAAATCGGAACCGGCTCAGGTTATCAGGCGGCGGTCTGCGCCGAGATTGCAAAACAGGTCTATACCATCGAAATTGTCGAAGGGCTTGCAAAATCCGCGAAAGTGCGTTTGAAGAAACTGGGCTACCCGAACGTATTCGTCAGGGCCGGCGACGGTTACTTTGGATGGCCGGAGAAGGCCCCATTCGACGCGATAATCGGCACCGCTGCCGCCGGCCGCGTGCCTGAGCCGCTGATTGAGCAGCTAAAGCCGGGCGGCAGAATGATACTGCCTACCGGCAGCCCGTGGGGCTTTCAATATTTGGTTTTGATAACAAAGGATGACAAGGGTAATCTCCGCAGGAAAAATGTTATGCCGGTGCGATTTGTCCCCATGACCGGCGAAGTAACAAAGCCCGAAAAAAAATCGAGAAAATGACCACGCTACAGCCCGTCTTTCCCCCCTAACTGTGTATCATGCGTTTGTATCGAGCCTTTGTCTTATTCGATAGGTCCACTTCGGCCAATAGGCCAATATATCTTATATGCCTTGCCTATCAAATCGCTCAAGGGAATAGCCCCCAAAAATCTACTGTCATTACTATTGGCGATGTTATCACCGAGAACAAAAAAACAATTCTCCGGTACTTCGTATGGTCCCTCAACCCCGAATTCGCCATAGATAGACTCGGCGTTATCTATGGCCGGCCACTGGACTTTTTGTCCATTTATAAAAAGCCTCTTGTCTCTTATCTCGATTGTTTCACCCGACAGGGCCGCAACACGCATGATAAAGCGGATTTTACGGTCTTCCGGAAACTTGAAGACTACTACATCGCCACGCTTCGGGGTGTATTTCTTTCTCTTTCTTACAATAATCCTGTCACCCCGAAGAATGATCGGCTGCATTGGCGGTCCGCCCTGGAGTTCGGGTGGTAAGAGACTCCTAGTAGGTATCCTAAACGCTTCAACCACGTATGTCTTGAACGGATACCTGCTGTAGCCCAGCAGATGATAGCATAGAATCGCAACAGCGATGACCAATATAGCTCTATTAGATTTCTCCCGCCGGACTGGTGCCGATATGTATGCATGAAAGCAAACAAACGTTGTCAAGACAGCAAACAGGCCGTAAAACAAGAATTTATACTTGACGCCAACACCGAAAACAAGAACCGTTACTATTGTGAACGTTATACCCCAAAGCCACTTTTTGAGGTATAACTGGCCAAGGCCTGGTATCAGGTCGGAAAGAAACAGTACCAGCCAAGGGTCTTTGTTTTGCTTTCTTTCTGTCTCAAACTCCTCCGGATTTGTTTTCCTTGCACATTTATGGGTATCAAAAAGGTTCCAAATCCAGACGACCCAACGAAACAGAATAATACCAATCGTAACAAGTGAGTGACATTTCGGACTTAGTATAGATAAGATTATCGAACATTGCAGAACTATATCAGTTAGAAGTAGAACAATACCACGTAATAACCTTCCTGTATATATTTGTCCTATTCCCATTAGGAGAGATGATAATACAACCGCAAGCCAGGGCTCTTTGGAGTAGTGTCGTTTCTTTTCCATAACTGTTCTCTTGAACAATAGTCACTGGACAAGGAACATTGTGTCAGCAGGTAAGATGCAATGCAGCAGCGACGTCGACACCGGCCTGTGACAGCTCATTGAATCGCTCGACGGCCTTGCGAGTATCAAGCGCCTCGGTTTGAATATTGTGTTCCTGCA
>CAYGBH010000317.1:0-5226 GCA_964348055.1 uncultured Pirellulales bacterium | reverse complement strand
CAGCTTCGGCATCAAGGCCGTCGAGTACGTCAATCAGTTCTTTAAGGACAAAGCCAAAGACACGAGTTACCTGACTGAAATGAAAAAACGCGCAAAGGATAGTGGCGTCAAGTCCCTGCTGATTATGTGCGACGGCGAAGGCCAGCTCGGCAACCCGGATTCGCAACGGCGTACTCAGGCCGTCGAAAACCACTACAAATGGGTCGAAGCCGCCAGGTACCTCGGCTGCTATTCAATCCGCGTCAACGCCGGTTCGAAAGGTTCCTACGAAGAGCAGCTCAAGCTGGCCGCGGACGGCTTGCGACGCCTCAGCGAGTACGCCGCCGGCTATAAACTCAACGTTATTGTTGAGAATCATGGCGGCTTGTCGTCGAATGCAGAATGGCTGACAAGCGTGATAAAAAAGGTTGACCTGCCCAACTGCGGGACCTTGCCCGACTTCGGCAATTTTCCGGCGCAAGCCGATAAGTATGATGCCGTCGATATGCTTATGACCAATGCCAAGGCGGTCAGTGCCAAGAGTTATGACTTCGACGAAACCGGCGATGAGACTACAATCGACTACTACCGTATGATGAAAATTGTCCTTGATGCTGGTTACCACGGCTATGTCGGTATCGAGTATGAGGGCGAAAGGCTCACCGAAAACGACGGTATCCTCGCTACCAAACGATTGCTGGAAAAAATTCAAAAGCGGTCTATGAAGGCTTGAAACGAGCATCGAATATGATTGTTGGCGTGATAACAGCTCATCTGTCTATGCAGGGAGTAACTTCACTAAAGGGAAAAAGAAGTGTTGTCAAGAGCGTAATCGGCCGAGTCAAAAGCAGATTCAATGTCTCAATTGCGGAAGTTGATAATCAAGACAGCAAAACCAGCGCGGTCATTGCGATGGCAATAGTATCGAACGAAGCTCGCTTTATAGACCAGCAGTTTGACGCCCTCATTAATTTTATGCGTAACGATGGCCGGTTCTACCTCGGACAAATCGAGCGGGAAACCTTCTCGTAACTCGAATATCGACTATTAGGTACCGAGAATCGAGCGTCGATTCAAAGATTCTTATCGATAATAAATCTTGCCCCAAGGAATATATCCAGCGCCATCGTTGAGCAAAGAATAATCCACCGCAAAGGAGCGATTCGAGATTTTGCACGTATCATGAAGAAAAGAATTGCGATGGCAACCGCCCCGAGTATATGCATCTTAGCGGTTTCGGTAAATAGCTTTGCGTATTCTGAACCCAGCCCTGCGAATACCTGAAAGTATTTTGTTGCCAGCAGCAATGTTACGACGGCAAGGGTGCCCATAATCACTGCAGCTGCCAGGACCCATCGGCGGTCGGAAAAGCCGGCACAGATAAGTCCCTGCATCCCCGTGCCTGTAATCACCGAGCAGCACAGCACGCCAATTGCAAGCCAGAGAATAGGGCTGACGTTAAAGAAAGAGTTACAAAAAGCCAATACCACCGACAGTGCAAGAATTATTATTACACCGACCCGCTGGGCCGCCACCAGCATAGAAAAACCCATAATCATCGCTGCTATTGGAATATGATAAAAGCCGACCAAAATCGTTCCGCGCTTAGCCATAACCAGCGGGGCTAACAGACCGCCCAAATCTGCTAAATGTAATTTGGCCTGTGTCGGAGCCGGAAACAGGCTGTAGTACGCGGCCACCTGGAAGAACAGCAGTATTGCCAAAAAGGGCAGAGCCGAAAGCGGAACCTGCAGCCATCGCCATCTGGCTTTACAACTGAACGCAGCCGGGCAGAACAGCCACGGTATAGTCGCCGCCAGAAGACCTGCCGTAGGGTGAAATTTAGCCAGCCCGAGTGTAAATGGCCCAAAACCGTAAATGGCTCCCGCAAAGAACGACTCGGCGAATCCGGCCACCCACCGGCGACTGAGCACGTAACAGCCTAAAGAGGCCAGACAAACATTTAAAACAAGAAGGTAATGGATTTTATGGAAGTTTTTGAAATGCGGCAGATACAAATACATAGCGAAGCTGGTGTATACTAATGCTGCTGCAGCAAACTTGCTGTATTTCGCACTTCGCATTTTTTGGTTTGTGACCCAGGTTACCGGCGGCCGGCGATGAATTATTTTAAGACTACTTTACCGGTGCCTGTTGTTATCCTGCCTATTGTGTAGACCTGCTCGCCGAATCTTGTCAGTTTCTTCGCTATCGAATTGGCAAAATCCTCAGACACTATCAACACGAACCCTATCCCCATATTGAAGACTCTGAACATTTCCTTTTCTTCCACAGGGCCGGCGTTTTGCAAAAATGTAAATACTTTGTATTTCGGCCAGGTCGATTTTTTAATAACCGCGTTACAATCCTTCGGCAGTATTCGTACGATATTTCCCGGCAAACCCCCGCCGGTAATATGTGCCATGCCGTGGACGACTTGTTTGACTTTGTATTGGCTCAATAGTTTTACTATCGGCCGAACGTAAATTCGCGTCGGCTCCAGCAGTAAATCGCCCAGCACGGCGCCATCGAGTTCGTCCAGCACATCGGTCATTTTAAGAGTAGCTCTTTTGAAGCAGATATTGCGAACGAGCGAATAACCGTTACTGTGTAGTCCGCTTGAAGCCAGACCCAGAATGACGTCACCTTTTCTAATGTTTCTTCCTGTGATTATCTTCTTTCGCTCGACCACTCCGACGGCGAACCCCGCCATATCGAAATCACCTTTGGTGTAGGTGTCGGGCATTTCGGCGGTTTCGCCCCCGATTAGTGCACAGTCAGCTTCTCGGCAGCCGGCCGCGACGCCTTTTACAATTTCGGTTATTATTTTTGGCTCCAGCTTGTGAACCGCCAGGTAGTCGAGAAAAAACAATGGCTCAGCGCCTTGCACGAGCATGTCGTTGACGTTCATCGCCACTAAATCGATACCCACCGTATTGAACTTCTTTATTTTCCCGGCTAACTGGACTTTACTGCCCACGCCATCGGTGCAGGCCACAAGGACAGGGCTCTTGTAGTTTCTCTTGAAGAGCTTTTCGTCGTAGTCGAGCCTGAACAGCCCCGCGAAGCCATTTCGCAATTCCATAACTCGCGGCCCAAATGTGCTGGCAACGGCCGATTGGATTTGCTTTGAGCCTTGGTTGCCGGCGTCGATACTCACACCGGACTGTTCGTAACTGATGTACTTACTCATTTTCGTCAAACATACGCATTTGTTGGTGTTCTAAAGCGAACTTGTTCACAATGGTATCTATCGGTATTCTGTATCCGCCGTTCCAGCAGGCGGTGCAATAATGGTCGTCCGGCAGAACGGCACACGATAACAACCCATCCAGCGACATATAACCTACGCTGTCCACTTCAAGAAAGTCCTTGATTTGTTCCAAATTGCGATTATTTGCCAGCAGTTCCTCTTTTGTCGGGAAATCAACGCCGTAAAAACAAGGAAACCTCAGCGGCGGACAGCTCACTCGCATGTGGATTTGCTTGGCACCGGCTTCGCGCAGCGCCCTAATTTTACCTCTTGTCGTTGTACCGCGGACGATTGAGTCGTCCACCACCACGATGCGTTTTCCGCCAACAACTTCATTTACCACCGCCAGCTTAAGTTTGACCTCCAGTTCTCTTAATTTCTGGCTTGGCGAAATAAATGTCCTGCCTACGTAGTGGCTCCTGACCAGTCCCATATCGAAAGGTATTTTGCTTTGCTCTGCGTATCCTACTGCCGCCGATGTCCCTGAGTCCGGCACCGGTATTACCACATCGGCGTCGGCTGGGTGTTCTATCGCAAGTTGTCTTCCGAGCTTTTTTCTAAACTCGTGCACATTTTCACCAAAAATAGTGCTATTTTGTTTGGCGAAGTAAACGTGCTCGAAGATGCAGTGGGCCGGTGTGACAGTGCCCGGCTTGACGAAGAATCTACTATGCAGCCCGTCTTTATCCAGCCGAACAATTTCGCTAGGTTCGACTTCACGAATGAACTTTGCCTTTATGGCATCGAAAGCGCAGGTCTCGCTAGCGATGACATAGGAGCCTTTCTCAGTTTGGCCTATGCACAAGGGCCTGAGGCCGTAAGGGTCCCGAGCCGCTTCGATGCGGTCGTCAAACAGAAAAAGTAGACTGTACGCCCCCTGAAGATGGTTCAGTACATGTGCCAGTGGGTCGGGTTTGCTGACGTGGCTCGGCTTGGCGAGCAGATGAGTAATTATCTCGGTATCACTTGTGGACTTGAAGATACTGCCATATGCCTCGTATTCGTCCCGCAGTAGTGATGCGTTTATAAGATTACCATTGTGTGCCACCGCTACCTGCCCGCGGGAGTACTCGGACAAAAGCGGCTGACTGTTAACAATTTTGCTGACACCTGTCGTTGAATACCTGACGTGGCCAATTGCTATCGGGTTAGACAGTTTTTCCAAAATGTCCGTGCCGCTGCGGAAAACCCTCCTTACCGTGCCCATGCCTGTATAACACTGGATGAATTCACCATCGCTGGAGGCTATTCCTGCTGATTCCTGTCCACGGTGCTGAAGGCTGTGCAGGCCAAAGTATGTTCTTTGAACTGCTTCAGCATCGCCAAAAACAGCAAAAAGACCACAACTTTCTTTCTGTCTCGTATCTTGCATCTCGTATCTCGTAAAGCGTAGCGGTCTGTCAAGGGCGGACTTATGAGTCTCGGATTACGCTTTATGCTTCACCGGACATAGCTTAACGAGCCGGCTGGACCAAGTCAAACTTTATTGTTCATGGTTTGTAGTCCATGAACGTCCGACATCCAATTACGAACTCATAAACATAAGATGGGACCGCATTTTGCCATTTATCTTACAATGGGAGCCCTTTAGGGATTCGGCGAATCTTGCCCTCAGCATCGACACAGGCCAATATGCTCGAGCCCTCAGCCAGGATTGCCCCGTCGCTGCAGCGTGTGAGCTTGTAGCTATGCTCGACCTTACCGGCGGTAACCGCCGAACAGGTCGTTTCCAGTTGCAGTTTTTCATCATATTGCGCAGGCTGACGATATTTTATACGCAGCTCTGCAACGACGAAGAACACACCGGTCTGCTCAAGGTCCTTGTATGCCAATCCGTTAGCGCGCAGAAGCTCTGTGCGCCCCATTTCGAACCACACCGGATAGACGCTGTGATGAACCACTCCGGCCTTGTCGGTCTCGGCATATCGCGGCACAATGGTTATTGTATGACTCTGAATAGATTTTCGTTTCGCAGAACCCATTTCGCACCTTTA
>CAYGBH010000316.1:0-5233 GCA_964348055.1 uncultured Pirellulales bacterium | reverse complement strand
TCGGCGTATGTTCGCTGCGTCGGATTAAACAAACCGACCGCCTCGATGCTCTCGAACTCTGGATTTGCCAAATCAATCTTCGACGGGTCCAGACAAAGAGCTATCTGCGCATCTGCAGCCACCTTCAGCAGCTCAGCAAGGATTGCAAGCTCGGCTGTCGTAAAGCCAGCAAAGCCGTCGACCCACAGCTTTGCACCTTTGACAAACTCTGACTCTGCTACTGCTCGGCACGTACGAGGTATTTGAACATCAGGGTCAATAAACTTACCCTCGATGAACTTCAGATATTCTTTAAAAATCAGGCCGATATCGGTAAACTTCAAGACAGCCAAATTGTCGCGTTCATACTTCTGCAATTCATCAAGCAATTGCTCAATATCGTCCGGCGTATTTGCGTACTGGTGAAGTTCGGCAATAGTTTGTGCCATTTGCCGGCCCAGGCCGGGCCACGTCGCTGATGAGCCAAAGATTTTCAATTTGCTTTTATTGTCACGTAAAATCCTGTGGATTATCATTTGCTGGCCGATGCGCGAAAGGGCCGGCCTGGCTGTATTTTTGCCCAACAGTAAAAACTGCAGACGGTCGAACGAAAGCACGCTCAATCTGCTGTATCCAGCTATTCTATTGTCGCTGAGAATCGCCCGCTCAGCCTGATAGGTGGCCTGCTCGGGAACCAGCAGAATCAGCCCCTGTTCGTCAGCCGACCCCAGCAGTGCATTGACGATTGCTTTTATGCAATAGCTGGTCTTGCCCGTACCACTTCTGCCAAGAATAAATTGAACCGCCATCGAGACCATCCCTGATTTGAATTATTCTTTTGGCTCTTTTACCACAATTGGCGATGATTTTCAATTCGCTTTACTTTTTCATTCAGCCAACCTGAGAAAATAAGGATTGTAAGGCCGGCAGCGCAGTTCGGCTGAGCTCGCCGAAGTCCTTCGGCGGGCACCTCGTCCCAAGTATTTCCTTGCTTTTCGGCGAAAATAACTGTAAAAACCTCAGACAGAAGAAACGCTTGAAAAAAGATTTACCGGATACAGGCTGGATAAACAGGGAGGCAGAATTGTCATGGCGGCTGTGTTGGTCGGCCCAAAGGAAGTGCTGGTAATCGTTATTATTACCGCTGTCGTGGTCTTTCTGCTGGTCCGCCGAAAGCGCCGAGACTGAAATTATCCTTGCCCTGCAAGGTATGAAAAGGCCCCTGCCGTAAATCCGCCGGCCTTAAAGCTCAAGATAAAATCTCACTTACAAAAATACCTTAACCCCCTAAATCTTCAGCTAAATCCCTGCTTTGTCTCTGTTTTTTAAGACACTTCGTCATTTTTTTTCACAACCGGTCAATAAATTCTTACCTATTTGTCCGATTTGTCCGATTAAGTAGTATGATAGTGGTTTCGTATATAGACCTTATTCTTCAAGAAAAGGATTCTGAAAATGCCCGGAAAATACAAAGCAGTAAAAATTTCAGGACAAGGTTACTTGACTGACGAAAAAGACCGCCCCATTACCTGCCCGGTACGTAACGCAAATTGTACGTACAGCTGCGCCTGGTTTTCCACTGAAGACAGAGTCATTCGTTGCCAAAACACAATCATTGGTGCGATTAGAGGAAAGCCCATCCGGTCGTTTCGCCTGAGCACGGGCCCCGAGGTTTACGACCTCGACAAAGCACCAAGCGTGAGCCTGGAAGCGGAAGGTCGTTAACAGACCGGCCGTTTGTTCCGACCCTTTAGCGGCGAGGCATACACTTACGGAAAACTTGGCCAAAAATGCCCCATATCGGCACGATGACGATACAGGGCAAAATCCTGCTTACAAAAAATACTCTAATCCGCTAAATTTTCAGTCCAACGGCTTTTCGTCCTTTGTTGTTTTAATAGACTTCGCCGCCTCTTTTCCTCTAATCGCCGTTGTTTAACCGCATACGGAACCTTGGTTTTTTTTCGTACCGGCCGCGTTTTCAAAGCCTCCCTCAACAACTCTCCAAGCCGCTCGATGGCGGCCTTACGATTTGCCTTCTGAGTTCGGAACTTTTGCGAGACAACTCTCATCACACCGTTTTTGTCAGCCCGTGTTGAGAGTTGAGTTAGTATTCGCTTTTTCTGGGCATCGGAAAGACTCTCGCAGTTAGCCACGTCAAAAAACAGCGTAATCCGGGTGTTGAGTTTGTTGACGTTTTGCCCGCCAGGCCCGCTGCTGCGGGAGGCCTGGAAAGTCAACTCCTGCTCACTAATAGAAACTTTGTCTGTTATCTCAATCATAACCGATTTTAAATTTAGCAGATGCTAAGTAATAATCAATAAATTATAAGCTCCTTTTTGCTTTGAACCGAAGCTAAAAGACGTTATAGTATCAAAACAATTAGCTTTTAATATCCACGAAAATTCAGGAGATAGAAAATGCAAAGTCTAAAAGCAAAGGCAACAGTAGCAGTAACCTCATTAATTTTGGTCTGGGCTTTGGCGATTTCGATGTTGGTTATATCCGCCTGTTCGGAGCCGGCGGCAGCCAGGCAGGATACCAAGCCGAGTGTCGAAGAATTAAGGGCCGGCAAAAATTTCATTCCAACGAAGGTTTACAGCGCCGAAGCCGACGAGCAAATTCTCAAGCTCTTCGAGGGCCTGCGAGTCGCAGACGTTTCCGACGGGATGGACAAGGTCGGGCTGACCAATATCGGCCTAATGTCGCCGGAAATTCACGCCGCATGGAAAGACACCAAGCATTTCACACACCGCTTTATAGGTATCGCAGTTACCGTCCGCTACGTTCCCACGAACAGGCCGCCGGCCCCGCGTATGGAAACCGAGGAATTTGATCGCTGGGTCAGTAACTGGTACGGCACGATATCGGGCGGAGCTTTTTCGCCACTTATTCGCCAGGGCACAGCTTTGGTCTTTGACGACGCTCCGGACTCAGACGTCGGTTCCATCGGCTCGAGTAATATTATGGGCTGGCGCCTGCGCGGATGTGTCGGCGTCGTCACCAATGCCACCGCACGTGACACCGATGAGATCGCTACCGAAAAGATCCCGCTTTACTTTAGAAAACATGGCCGGGGCATTATGCCGGGCCGCAACGAGCTGGAATCCATCAATCGGCCTATCGTCTGCGGCGGCGTTTTAGTCGAGCCGGGCGACGTAATTGTCGCCGATGGTGACGGTGTCATCGTAGTCCCCCGGGCACATGCGAAAGAAGTAGCTGAATACGCCAGAGCAACGATTGACAAAGACAAGGCCGGCCGACGCAGACTATATGAAAAGCTCGGACTACCGCCCGATGATTCAGTCAAATGAAGACGAGGCATCACTGCGAAGGACGACCTAGGCACACGCGGAGAAACCGCCGACGAAAAACTCAAAGCTAAATCGGCTCAACAGGCTGACTAAAACCCCAGAAACAGCAAAATACCTTTTTTGTCAGGAAAAGATTCTCTGTCCCGTCACAGGCGTCACTCGCGCTCAAGCTTTTCTCATACACCTTGCCCTTTTTGCTGCTTCTTAGAAAAAAACTAATCGACCTCTCATTGCTGCACTTTCTTAGCGAACTGCTGTTGCTGTACGATTCTTTCCAGCCACTCAACTCTCTGTAGAAGATACTCAACTTGTCTCTGCTGTTCTTCAAGCTGCTTTTGCTGTTCTTTGATTGCCTCCGTCAATATGGGAACAAGCTCAGTATATGAAACAGCTTTATCACCATCCGGGCCTTCTTTCACTATTTCAGGCAGTACTTGTTCAATCTCCTGAGCAATAACTCCGTAATGTTCACCCTCCGGCAATCCTTTGTCTTGATACTCAGACCTCTTCCATTCGAACGAGACCCCTCTTATATTATTTATCTTATCCATCGGAGAATCTATTGTCTTGATATTCTTCTTGAACCGCAAATCAGACGCCCAAAATCCACCTGTTGCGTATCCGGTTCCATTAACATACAATTTATGTGGTCCGGGATCCACCCGCCCAACGCCGACATTACCGCTGGAGTTTTGAAAGGTTATCTTGTCTCCTGCTTGGTATAATCTCAAGTCTCCTGTTGATGCATCCTGATATATTGCCCATGTTATTTTGCCGGGTGCTCGCAGATTCAATTCTGGGTTACTTGACGTAGCAACGATAAGTATTCGAGGATTGATACCCTGCACCTCCAATTTTTCGCCCGGGCTCGCCGTGCCGATGCCGACATTGTCGGCAAAAAAATTAGCTGTACCTCCAAAACCCCAGCTAAAGTAGGTGCCGTTGTACCACAATGCTTCAGCCCCGTTCACCCGCAATGCTATTCCGGTAGGGATGTCTCTGTTCAAGTTTGCTGCACCGGCAACATCGAGTTTTTCGCTCGGACTGTCTGTCCCGATGCCCACATTGCCAGAAGGTATTGAATACATATTGTCCCCAGAGACCGTCCAGTCGTCGTCAGGCCCGCCATCACCAACTGGTTGTGATTCCAGTTTCGTGCCATCGGGGAAGATAAGCCCATTACCCAAGCCACTTATCTTGACATTTCCCGTAACTTCCAGCTTCTCGGCAGGGCTTGTCGTCCCGAGGCCGACATTGCCAGAGGCTATTGAATACATATTATCCCCGGAGACCGTCCAGTCGTCGTCAGGCCCGCCATCACCAACTGGTTGTGATTCCAGCTTCGTGCCATCGGGGAAAATAAGCCCATTGCCAGAGCCACTTATCTTGACATTTCCCGAAACTTCCAGCTTCTCCGCGGGGCTTGTCGTCCCGAGGCCGACATTGCCAGAGGCTATTGAATACATATTGTCCCCGGAAACAATCCAGTCTTTGTCAGCCGCTTTGATCGCTAAAGAGTGATAACCTCCCCCAGCTATAGCCACAAAGTCACTACCCAGAGGTGGAGTGGCCGCACCGTGATCATTGCTTCCCCAACTAACAATTGACCCGTCGGACTTCAGGGCAAGGCTGTGGTATTCACCTGCGGCTATGGCCACAAAATCGCTGCCTTCAGGTGGAATGGCCTGGCCGTAAGTGTTGGCTCCCCAGCCAACAATTGAGCCGGGAGATGTGGCCTGGCCCGACCAAACCACAGGGCACATTGTCAGAACCAAAATTACCAACATTTTTGTCGTTTTCATCTTTCTACCCTTTAAAAAGTTTTCTATCTTCACAGCGCACCTAATTTCTGCCCGTAAAATTTCGCGAAATTGACCTAAAAAGGTTGCATTTTTCACCACCTCCTGCTTCTCGCAAAAGAAAAAAACCTAAAAACATTG
>CAYGBH010000315.1:0-5236 GCA_964348055.1 uncultured Pirellulales bacterium | reverse complement strand
CGCAATGACATTATTGGGCCAAATATGACTTATTTTCGCCGAAATATTGAAGAAGCAGAGGGTTATGAGCCGGGCTTTCAGCCGAAGCAGACAGATGTGGTAAAGCTGAACACCAATGAAAATCCGTACCCGCCCTCACCACAGGTTTTGAAAGCGCTGGCAGAAGTAAACGCGGAACAGCTTCGCCGGTATCCCGACCCGATTGGAAATGAATTTCGGCAGGCGGCAGCGGAGGTTAACGGCGTGCAACCAGAGAATATTATGTGCTGCAAAGGCGGAGACGAATTGCTGACTATCGCTTTTCGTGCTTTCTGTGACGAAAATCGGCCCGTTGCATATCCCGTCCCGACATATTCGCTTTATCCGGTATTAGCCAAACTGCAGGATTGCAAGGCGATTGAAGTTCCATTTGACAGCGAATTTAATCTGCCGGTCAAATTAACAAAGACCAATGCGGCTTTGACCATCGTTTGCAATCCGAACGCACCGAGCGGCAGCTTTGTAAGTGTTGGTGAGCTGGCTTCGTTGGCTGATGAGCTGTCGGGGGTGCTGCTGATTGATGAGGCCTATGTGGATTTCGCAGAGGCCAATTGCACAGCACTGGTTAAAGATTTTGATAATGTGATTATACTTCGCTCGATGAGCAAGGGTTATTGCCTTGCGGGAATGCGGTTTGGATATGCGATTGCCCAGGGCGATTTAATAGCCGGCCTGATGAAGGTCAAGGATTCCTACAATGTTGATGCCGTCGCCATTGCCGTGGCCACCGCAGCGATAAAAGACCAAAAGTATTTCAGCCAAACGACCGAAAAAGTAAAGAAAGACCGCGATTTATTGGTCGCACAACTGCGGGCTTTGAAATTCAAAGTGCCGGAAAGCTGCGCGAATTTTGTTCTTGCAGAGAGCAAAAATTGCGAAGCGAGTGAAATTTATGATAGACTGGTTCAGCGCAATATTTATGTGAGATATTTCAACATGCCCGGGCTCAGTAATAAGTTGAGGATAACCGTCGGCACGAGCGAACAAAATGATAAACTTATTCTGGCTTTGAAAGAAATCCTATCGCAGTGACGAGCGGTCAATTGGGCAGTGTTGAGTATTTAACCATTAAGGATATTTTTCATGGACGAGAGGATTGCTAAAGTTAACAGGCAAACGAAAGAGACTGACGTTTCCTTGGAGCTTAATCTCGACGGCGTCGGCAAATATGAGATTGATAGCGGCATCGGCTTTTTAGACCATATGCTCACACACCTGAGCAAGCACAGCAAAATCGATATGGTGGTCAGAGCCAAGGGCGATTTGAATGTCGATGCACACCATACCGTCGAGGATATCGCAATATGCCTGGGAGAATGTTTGCTGAAAGCTCTTGGCGATAAAAAAGGTATTACCAGGTACGGCTATAGTTCCGTGCCGATGGAGGATGCTCTGGCAAATGTATCTGTTGATTTGTCGGGTAGAGCGAACTTTGTGTATAATGTCGAGTATGGAACAGATAAAATCGGCGATTTCGACGTCGAGTGCCTGGGTGAGATGCTGCGGAGCTTCGCGAATAACGGCAGGTTTAATCTGCATATAAACGTGCCGTACGGCACAAACAGCCATCATATAGCTGAAGCGATTTTCAAGGGATTGGGTAAGGCGCTGGGCTCAGCCGTCAGCATTGTCGGGACTGATGTCCCCAGTACGAAGGGGATATTGTGATTGAGCAGCGTAATGGCGAGTATCGCACTGGTATCGGGACTGATATCCACAGGATAGTCGAGGGCAGGAAACTTATGCTCTGCGGAGTATATGTGCCGTATCCGGCTGGATTGGCCGGCCACAGCGATGGTGATGTGGCCTTGCACGCCGTTATCGATGCCCTGCTTGGGGCAAGTGGAATGGGCGATATCGGGACATTGTTTCCAGATACGCAGCCGCGGTGGAAGGATGCAGACAGCAAAGAGCTTTTGTATATTGTAAAGGAGAGGCTTGAAGAAAAACACTGGGAAGTAGTCAATATTGATTTGATAATACACGCGGAACAACCGAACTTAGAGCCGGTCAAAGGACAAATGAAAAGGTGCGTTGCAGGGCTTTTGGGGATTGATTTTACTGCCGTGAACGTCAAGGCAAAAACGAACGAACAGCTCGGCGATGTAGGAACCGGCGAGGCGATGGCTGCTACGGCGATAGTGCTTTTGAAAAAGAAAAAAAGAAGAACATTGTAATTGATTATTGAAAAGAAAACTGAATGATAATGTCAATTATCAGTTAAGAGTTTATGGAAAGTGTTTGTAGATGGCATTGAATCTTTATAACAGTTTGACGAGACAGAAAGAGGAATTCAAGCCGTTGAAGGAAGACAAGGTCGGGATATATGTCTGCGGGCCGACCGTGTATGGGCACGCACATCTGGGGCATGCGAAAAGCTATGTAAGTTTCGATGTCCTGGTCAGGTATCTTCGCTATTTGGGATACAGTGTTACCTATGTACAGAATATAACGGACGTGGGCCATCTAACTGACGATGCGGATGAAGGGCAGGACAAAGTTGCCGAAGCGGCAAAAAGAGAGAAAGTGCATCCAATGGCACTGGCTGAGTATTATACTCGCAGTTACTTTGAGGATATGGACAGGTTAAACTGCCTCCGCCCAGATATTAGCCCGCGAGCCAGCGGTCATATACTTGAACAGATAGGGATGGTAACGACGCTTATGAAGAAGGGCTACGCTTACGAGGCCAACGGCTCGGTATATTTCGATGTGTCCAAATTCAAGGACTACGGGAAACTTTCCGGCAGAAATGTCGAAGAGATGTTAGCCGGTGCTCGCGTGGAGGTTTCACCCGACAAGAAGAACCCGGTTGATTTTGCGCTTTGGAAGAAAGCTGAGCCGAACCACATTATGCAATGGCCGAGTCCGTGGGGACCCGGTTTCCCCGGCTGGCATCTGGAATGCTCGGTAATGAGTATGAAATATCTGGGCAAAACCATCGATATCCACGGCGGCGGACTGGAAAACCAGTTCCCACATCACGAGTGCGAAATTGCCCAGTCGGAAGCGGCCAACGGTGTGCAGTTCGTTCGATACTGGCTGCATAACAATATGGTTACCGTTGACAGTCAAAAAATGGGCAAGAGTTTGAATAATTTTATTACGCTAAAACAAGCCTTCTCAGGTGCGCATGAAAGATTGACCAGAAGCTATGACCCGCTGGCGGTAAGACAGTTGATTTTGAACAGCCATTACAAAAGTCCCTTGGACTTTTCAGATGCCGCCCTGTTTGCGGCGCAGAGCGGTTACGAAAGAATAACCGATACGGTTAAGAAAGTGCGAAAAAGGATGAGCCAGGCGGCTAAAGGTAAGCTTGACAACAAAGTAATAGAGGAGCTGACGCCGTTACGAGAGAAATTCGAAGTCGCAATGGACGATGATTTGAATACTTCTGTCGCATTGTCGGTTATCTTTGAGATGGTTCGGCTGGCGAACAAATTTCTTGAGCAGGCAAGTGTGACTGCAGAAACGCTTAATGCATTCGATGTTCTGTTTGACCGATTGGGTGGCGATTGTCTGGGTATTGTAAAAGAGGAGTATCCAGAAACCGGCGGGGCTTATGATGAACTGATTGATAAATTGGTCAAATTATGCATAGAGCATAGAAGCCAAGCTCGTGAGCAAAAGGATTTTGCGGCGGCGGACAATACCCGTGCGAGCCTGGAAGCATTTGGCATTGTGCTGGAAGACAAGCCCGACGGAACTGAATGGAGATGGAAATGAGGATACTCGGTATCGACCCGGGTTTACAGCTTTGTGGATATGCTTGTTTAGAAGCAGGCGGAGACAGTGAGAAGTTGGTTGAAGCGGGCGTATTTCGAACTGCTGGCGGCTCGGCCATAGAAGCGAAGTTGAACCAGATTGCTGAGGACATAGAGTCGCTGCTGAAAAAGTTCAGGCCTGAGATTGTGGCGGTTGAAGAATTATACTCGCACTATACGCATCCAAAGACGGCGATATTGATGGGACACGCAAGAGGTGTTATATTACAAAAGTGCGCCGGGGCGGCAATTGAGGTCAGAAGCTTCAGTGCGACGCGTATAAAAAAATCGATTACCGGCAACGGCAGGGCGTCGAAGCAGCAAGTGCAAAGGACTATTCAAACGATTTTGTCTTTGCCCACGCTGCCGGAGCCGAGCGATGTAGCCGATGCTATAGCAGCGGCGCTATGCTGTGCAAATTCGATGGGAAGTCTTGCTGCGGTATCCGGCAACAAACTATGATAGCCCGAATTGAGGGAAAACTTGTTAAGCTTGATAGCGACAGCGCTCTTGTGCAGGTCGGCTCGGTCGGCTATGAAGTGATGTTGGCCAGCTATTGTGTAAGTGCTCTATCGGACAAGGTCGGCTCGGATGTTACTCTTTGCACTATGGAATATTATGAGGGCACGCCGGGCGGCGGAAACCTGATACCGAGGATGGTCGGCTTTTTGAATGCGGGCGAGAGGGATTTCTTCACCAAATATATCAGCGTCAAAGGGATGGGCATAAAAAAGGGATTGCGGTCGCTGAGCGTTCCGATAGCTACCATAGCGTCGGCGATAGAAAACGCCGATGATAAGACACTTATGTCACTGCCCTCGGTGGGCAGAAGGATGGCCCAGCAAATTATTGCTGAGCTAAAAGGCAAGCTGCAGTCCTTCGCAGTCGGGGCCGAAGCAGCCAGACCAGCAGAGGCCAGATTCAAGCCCTTCCAGATCGAAGCACTGGAGATACTTATTGCCTGGGGCGAAAAAAGAACTGAGGCGATAGAGCTGGTTGAACTGGCCTGTCAAAATCATCCCGATATAAACTCGGCTGAGGCGCTTGTGCCTTTGGTGTATCGGTTAAAACAAGGAGTAGAAGTCTGAAAGTGCAAAATGTAAAATGAAAAACGTAAAACCACAACGCAAAACTTAAAAGTAAATAAGTTTTGAATTTTGAATTATAGTTTTTCGTTTTTAGCTTTAAGTTTTTAGTTTCCGTATTATGGCCATAAGCAGAATCATAAGTAGACAATCTTTGAACGAGGCGGAAGAGAATTTTAACGTCTCACTTCGGCCGAAGTTCCTGGATGAATGTGTAGGCCAACACAACGTCAGAGAAAAGCTCGCAATCGCCATAGCGGCGGCCAAGCAGAGGTCTGAGCCGTTGGAGCACATTTTGTTTTACGGCCCGCCCGGCCTTGGCAAAACAACGCTGGCCAATGTCGTGGC
>CAYGBH010000314.1:0-5239 GCA_964348055.1 uncultured Pirellulales bacterium | reverse complement strand
AGCGTTTGGACCACATCAGGGTCGTTTAGGCATTTACCGTCCTTTGTATCGTAAACTGCCGGTGAGACAGCGTTGCCACCAGCCAAATAGAGCCTGCCATCATGAAGCAACAGGTGCCCCTGTACACTTACTCCACTGCGGGCCTGGGCGTCGAGGTGTCCGGATGAATTGTTCTGCCACTTTATCCGCCCGGTCGTCGCATCCAGAGCATAGACGTATGTCCCGTCATAGTTAACGATACCGGCGGCCACATAAGCGATGCCGTCTTCGACGATTACCCCACTGGCCGCCGGCCAGGTAGAAACCAGCGCGCCATAGACAGGGATTTTTCTCTCTGCGGGAGCCGTGCGGAAACGCCAGAGCAGCCGGCCCGTCCGTGCTTCAAATGCATAGACCCACCCGTCGCCGGAACCTATCAAAGCGCGCCCCTTCCAAATAGTCGGCGGAATTCGGACAGCCCCGCCTGTATAGGCCTTCCACTGCAGCCCGCCGCTTGCAGCATCCAGCGCCCGGACAATACCGTCGGAACCACTGATGAATATCAGCGGCCCGGCTGCAACCGGCGCTGTCGCAAGAGGATCTATCGAATGGATTTTCGTCTTGGGCTCAAACTGCCACAATAACTCGGCCCTCTCGGGGATAACCGCCTCCGTCGTCGCGCTGCAGGTATTATCCGCACGGAAGGTTGGCCAGTCGGCCGGTGATTCGGGCAAACCCGCTACCTTCGTTACGTCACCTTTGCCCTTTTCCAGACGCTCCGGGTCAGTAGCCTGTGGTCTGAAATTGAAGTCGCCCGCGGCTCCCAGAGAGGTAACCCCGTAGATTGTAAGTTGACAGTCACAGGCATAGGGCCACCAGTACAATAAGCCGTTGGCGATAGTCACACCATCGTGGCACGGCGGACGCATCGGGGAAACCAATTGCGGGCGGTTGCTGGCCAAATCGAAGCGGGTCGAGCCGCCCCTGGCCCGATAGAAGATGGCATCGCCAGTGCCTGTCGGCCGAGTACAGGACCGGCGCCCTGTCTCGAGCTCGGCCAATACCTCACCAGTGAGCGGGTCAAACTTCTTGCTGAGATTGCCTGGGTCGTTCTGGCCACTAATTGCGTATAGCCCATCGTCCCTTAAGACCAACTGGAAATTACCGTAGTGATTTTCCCACAAGACATCGCCGTTCTCGGCCGAAACAGCGACGAGCTTACCGACCTGCGGGCCGGCAAAGTACAACGCCTTATCACTGCATTTAAGATAGCACGTTGTTCGCCAGTTGAAGCTCGCACCCTGCCGATTCATATAAGCCCCGAGCGTATCGAAAAGCTCAGGGGCGTTGTCGGGTGTCCTGCGCCAGATTAGTTTGCCTGTCTTTGCATCCAGACATGCAAGGTATGCGCCGAAGCGAAAGATGTAGATTCGCCCATCGGCCATACACATAGCCCGGCTGTCAACCGGCTCATCGGCGTGATAGCTCCAAAGGATCTTCTTCGTTTTTGGGTCGATGGCCAGCACATTTCGGCCGAATCCCCACGGGTGAGCTACGTATGCTTTCTCACTATCCTTGATGCCGTCGGGCTGATTGAAACCCTTTGAAATTGGATTCCACGGCCAGCCGTGTTTCTCCCGGCGCCACCGCATTGTAGGGTCTTTTTGCTCCTGCTGTCCAATTAGCGCATAGAGAACACCGTTTTCCATCCCCATCCACTTCCAGAATGTTCCGCCGGCGATATCTATCGGGGGAATGATCTGGTCTTTTAATCGGCCGGTCGCCGCATCAATAAGCTTGCAGGATTCGTCATCGCCGAGATACAGAGTCGTAGGCGTGGCTATCATCGTGTTACGGTGCACCATAATGCCACCGGTCAGATCACGCTTCCAAAGTATTGCGCCATTGTAACCATTGAACGCTACAAGTTTATTGAGGAAGGGCTCTTCCCTTTTCTCAAAAGCCACGTGTCCAAACGCCTTAAACACGCGACCTGCCGATGCAACCGCCATCTGAGGCACCGGTGCATAGCGAGGGTCAGCCAGAAACTGCGTCAGATAAGGTGCCAAGATGACGCGGTCCTGGGACTGGGGGTTGTTGTCCGGTCCGTGATATGGGTGACTCCAGTCATCTGCTCCTTCGAGAAACGGTTTGATTAGGACTTTGTCTCCCAGTAAGGCTTTTCCTTCAGGCCGCAGGACACGCAGCACTTCAGTCTCTGAAATAGATGTTGCGGGGCCGGCTGCGATAAGGGCGTCGGCCAAGTTGTCGGCCAGGTGCAAATGTGTCAGCGAACCGCTCTCGATAAATATCCGGGTTCCGTAGAAACCTGCATCGTCAACTACCTTCCGGGCAGTTTCGGCATCCTCTCGGCGCGGCAACTGCACGTAAATCAGCAGTTCGCTCTGTGTCGCAAGCTTGAGTGCAAGCTCGCACTTGGCGTTATCCAACACCACACAAATTCCTCGTTCAGTGCCGATTTTTCTAAGAATTGACACCTCCTCTTTGGCCCTGCAAGCAAGCAGCTGACCACACACAACACCAGCAATTGTAATCATTAACCACAGCTTTATTTTTCTCATTTTAAGATTCCTTTCTTTTGGCCACATTGATTGTTTGCAGCCCACTCAATAGTATTTAAGTGGGTCATCATACGAGAATAATCTAACTTTTCTCATTCGTTGCGCCAAACAATTATTAATGGCCTTATAACCCCCCCGCTGGAGGACTTCGACGAGCTCAGTCGAGTCGCTCAGTTGAACCGCAGGTATGATCGAGGCCAGCGCTGCCTGTCTCGGCTTCGTGCTCCGGCTGGCTTCGCCCAGACGAGTGGCCGAGCCATGACAGGCCGGCCCGGTGTCACCATAGTATTGTTGGGGTTTCCACCACACTCCACTGGTATTCGACGTTGCCTTTAGCCTTTCCTGCAGCATCTCTCTCTGTGTAAGTGACTTTTATCTCCTCAAAGCTGAGTGATATCTCCTCCGTCGGGACATCCTCACCCTGGCCGCTACCGCCGATATGATAGCTCAAAATCAGCACATTCCTGAGTTCGTACGCATAGTAGGTCGCACGGCCGGCATCAGTATACGACGCGGTCAGGTGGATTTCGACTTTGGGAAATACCTTTCCCTGGCAAACGGCCTCAGCCAGCTTTGGACTTGCCTTGTCCAGTTCCTTCACAACCACTATGTCCTCGAACACGACATCCCCTCTTCTTCTCGTTGGCCCGGTAGCGCCCTCCGGCACGCTTTGTCCCTGGCTGAAAGAAAGGATGTCGCACCATCCCTTATGGTCCTTGTCTTGCGCCTCACCATCAACACCTTCGAATTTTACATACATACTGGTCGGCGCTCCGAAGGTGCTGGATACGACCCAGTCGGACAGAGCGATTGGTTCCAGGCTACTTGCTATGGCCAACAATGAAAATATCAGGAGGCCGGCCAAAACCAATACACTCACGGTCACTTTTGTTCTCTTTTGTCTCGTTTCCATTTCTTGTTCCTTTCAAAATTGTTAATATTTCAGGGACCCCGCAACGCGGGAACCCACCATGTACTTTTTATGCACAATTATCCTACCCTAAAAATCACGCCGGCTCGTAATCGGGTGCTTCCATACTTGCTCTGCATCCAATCATCATGGCAGTCAACTGAACGTAGTGTGATTTTATTACTTTTACAGTTATCAATCAAAGAATGCTGCTTAATTGTCGATGTTCATTTCCCCAGCCCATCCTTGATGGGCTGGGTCGGAACAACCTTAATGCCTATGAAAACAAACAGAGCCTATACCAACTCGAGCAGTATAGGCCCCGAATTGACACAAATTTGCTACGTCAAACACGCAATTTTAGTTACCACTTAAATCCCAGCTTAAGGCACCGGTTCTGGCTCTGGCGCCGGTAGATACAGCCGGATATCATCAAAGTACATCAGACCCGTACCACCTGGCTGCGGATTACTCTTATCACCGAAGCCAATAGCCAGCTTGCTGACATCAGTCAGGACCACGCCGGCATCACCGAACTCTTTCGTATCGATAGTCCACTGCGTCCAGGTGTCTATCAGCGTTGCATCGGGGTCGCCGTGGTACACCGTCACTGCCGTGCCGCTGCTATCTTCCACAGTTACATACATCGGCTCAGCCTCATTACTGATTATGCCGATGTCCTGGTCAGCCCACTGCGGACCAACACTGGTGCCGGTGATGCTGACGTTGGAGAATTTGGCCTCACACGTTGCGTCAACGTTATGGCTGGTCAGCGCTAAGCCTATGTACATAGGCATTTTCATGCTAATTGCCCCCATACCCACCTGCGTCCACGTGCTGCCGTCGGCCGAATAAGAGGCCCTGACAAGTCCACCTACAGTACGCTCTAATTTCACCCACTGAGGAGCGGTAACGCCCTCTGCGAAATTCCTATCTGTGACCATGCCAGCGTTGTTACGAAACTGGAAGCGGACCCCGTTTTCAGGGGTAACGAGCATAGCGACATTGGCCGAGTCCGGCTCAAGCGTATTACGAATCATCACGCCGGCCTTGGCGAATGGGTCGGTGTTCTCCAAGCTCTCGACCTTCGCTATAATCGCCACGGCGCCGGAGAGCTCCTTGTAGGCGAAGTGGAACTCGTCAGCGGTGCTCCAGATATCGGTGCCCGTGGCGGTCATCGTGTAGGTACCGAGCGGCGCCTCTACGAAGCTGCCAACATATGCCGGATAGCCCCTGAACCACAGCGATAGCACTTTAACACCTTCTCTGGTCCAATCCTGCGCGGGACTAAACGAGCGCTGGGCTTCTGAATAATTTGCAGGGCCTCTGTTGTCAAAAGTATACGGCATTGACTGTTTGCCGCCGTGGACAATCATAGTCTCAACAATGTACTCTCCCGTAGTAATATCTACGTCATGACCTACCAGGGCGCCGTTTTCGTCGACTCCCCATCCGTCTATCCACGTATTGAATAGCTGGGCTTCGACCGGAGAGTTCTTGTAACTTTCGAAACCGTCCACAATAAGATGATCGGTTACTGTAAATCGCCAGGGGGCTCCTACATCCCAGCTGGTAATACTGTTGGCCTCATCAACCCGCCAGTAGTAGGACTTACCCATATCCAAGCTAAGGGTTCCATCGATAGGATAGCGTGCAACATCCTGCTCGATTCCACCGATACCATCGTTGACATCGTCAAAGTTCTCGCTGAAAAACACCCTGTGCTTGGGTGATAATCCTTCCACATACGCACCTGGTCTCCACGTTA
>CAYGBH010000313.1:0-5259 GCA_964348055.1 uncultured Pirellulales bacterium | reverse complement strand
CTGACGTTCTTCGCCGAGTATCCCGGCTACAAGGCCTCGAACCCGGTAGTGAGCGACGACGGCCGATATATAGCATTTCAGGTCGCCAAAAGAGGTGACCGGGCCGGGGTCGGAAGAGGCATTTTAATATTTGATTTAGAGATGTATAAAAGGACGCGAAAATCCAGATGAGTTTTTGACCGGTCGCTTATCCCGGCTCTGTTTTAGTGGGGACTTAAAAATAAGGATTGCAATTTTGCGAGGTTGCTTTTAGATTAGCTCCGCCCGCCGCCCCGACTCGCGTCGGGAGACGCGGGGGCTGGTAAGCCTTACGGGACGAGAAAATTGACGACTTCTACGATGCCAGGGAGCAAGTTATGGTAGATGATAAGCCGAGGGACCCCGCCTTGCGGGAACCCAGCCGCGAAGAGGCTTTTTCGCTGCTGAAAGAATATAACAAAAATGAAGGGTTGATTAAGCACGCTCTGGCTGTCGAGGGGGTGATGCGCTATTGTGCGCGAAAACGCGGCGAGGACGAAGAAAAGTGGGGCGTTATCGGGTTGGTCCACGACTTAGATTATGAGCAGTTTCCCGAGCAGCACTGCCGAAAGACCGAGGAGATTCTTCGTTCGCATAACTGGCCTGATGATTATATTCACGCCATTGTCTCGCACGGCTGGGGATTATGTACCGATATCGAACCGCGAAGTGAGATGGAAAAGATTCTCTATGCTATAGATGAACTCACGGGGCTTGTAGTAGCGACGGCGTTGGTGCGGCCGAGCAAGAGCGTGATGGACATGAAAGTCAAATCGGTCAAAAAGAAATGGAAAGATAAATCCTTCGCTGCGGGCGTAAACCGGGACGTAATCGAAAAAGGCGCTGAGATGCTGGGCACCGAATTGGGTGAGCTTATCGAAGATGTGATTATGGGGATGCGCGACGTAGCTGACGAAATCGACCTAAAAGGCAATCCCGGTATGTCGGGAGGCCTTTAAAAAAAGCCGACCTTTCGGATTAGGTGATTGAATTAAGATGGGTGACGAGAGAAGTTGTAGGTGGCTGAAAGCGGTTTTGGCTTTTTGGGTTCTCTTTCTTGCCAGTGGGCGCGGCGCAGAACCTGAGAGCAGTTCTGAAGCATCTGCTGACCAAAGGATTTTAGCTGAATTCACGATTGCAAAAGCCGGGGATTTAATACTTCTTCCTGTTAGGTTCAAAGGAAAAGAATATTCGTTTTTTTTAGATACAGGATGTTCTCACACGGTGTTTGATAGTTCATTAAAGCATGAATTAGGAGATGTAAAAAGAATTGAAAGAGGGCTGACAGCAGGAGGGCGGATGGCGGCTGAATTATTTGACGCTCCTGAAGCCTTTCTTGGCCCTTTCAATATGCAAGATTGTGGCGAAGTATTTTGTAGTGACCTCACGATGTTGAGTTTAATTGAGGGTAAAAGGATCAGTGGCATTATAGGAATGAATTTCTTAAGGAAAAATGTGGTCCAAATAGACTTTGATAAAGGAGTACTTTCATTTCTCCAGCCAATAAGGGGACAAAATCCTGATTGGGGAGAGGGGCTGGAGATCAACTATCATTTACTCGGATGGCCGCATATTACAGGCAATATCCACAATGGTATCAAAGTGGATTTTGTCATTGATACTGGTAATAATAGTACGGGAGATTTAAGGGGTACGATATTCAAGGAAATCATCTCGAAGAAGAAAGTAAGAATGTGGGAAACATTAGCCGCAACAGCGGCGGGTACTATACGCCTGAGAGAATCTCGGATAACCAACCTTCGTCTTGGCTCATTTGAGTACCAAGACCTCATTTTTGGTGAGGGCATTTTGTCATGTTTAGGACTGTCATTCTTGTCCCGCCATTTAGTTACTTTGGATTTTCCCAATAATAGAATTTATCTTAAGAAAGGCAAAGATTTCAAAAAGGTTGACGAAACCGATATGAGCGGCTTACACCTTCTCCGTATCTCAAACAAGACTATCGTTCATTCAGTTGATGAGGGTAGTCCTGCACAGAGAGCAGGAATTGAGGCTAAGGACGTTATCCTAAAGATCGGAAACGAAAGTGTTAGTACATATAACATGTGGAAGCTTCGACGGATTCTAAAGTCCAGGGATAAACGCAAGATCACGATGACAATTAAACGTGGCAATGATGTAAAAGAGATGTCTTTCCTGCTTGAAAAGAAGATATGATGTATGTTTATGGCAGCTAACAGACCGCTGTCTGTGGTCTGCATTGGCTTATGTTATGGAAGGCATATAATAAGTGGTAGAATTCAAAAAATAAGTTTAAGATGGGATAGAGCAAAAGTTACAGGTGACGGAAGGTGGTTTTGAGTTCGTAAGTTCAAGAGCAGAGTATGTGTAAGAGTGCTTTTTTATCGGTGTTAATATTTTTGCTGATAGGCGGCTGCCAGGGCGGCAAGTCGGGTTTGACCAGCGCCGAATTAGAGCGTACCGCCCTAATGCAAAAGATAGAGCTTGTTGAAGCCGCAGGTGGGCTTGTGCTGATGGTGGGCGGTGAGACTGTGACCAGCGATGAGATAATTGAGTCACCGGTCGAACACAGCGAAGCGGTTGTACCATTATCAGAACATCTCAAGCCGATTGCGCAAATAAGCAATCCCGACCAGTTCAAGGAGCAGGCCAGAGGTCAAGTTGAAGAGGTTCTTACGAATAAAATCCTGGAAATTTTGCTTTATCAGGACGCCAAACGGCAGGCAGGACAAAACATCAACGAAGGTCTGGAAATGGCAGCAGAAAGGGAGTGGAGGAGATTTGTTCTGGACTTCGGGGGTGACGAGGCCAAGGCTGACGAGGCACTTAAAGAAGCCGGGATGGATCGAAAGAGCTTCAAGGAAAAACAAAAAAAGTTGATTCTCATTCAATCCCATATAGCATCAAATCCGGTTGACGACAGGCCCGTTACTTATCGAGAGCTGATAGAATGCTACAATGAGATGAAAGATGAATTTTTCGCCAGGCCGGCGATGATAAGGTTTCGGCTGATCGATATTCAACCGGCCCGGTTGGAGGCCTCGAACCCGAACGAAGACCCCCGGGAGCTGGCGAAGGAGCTGGCCAATGAATTGCTTGGGCGAATAAAAGCGGGTGAAGATTTCGGCGAATTGGCAAAACAATATTCGCACGGGCACAGGCGCCAGTTCGGCGGATTATGGAAGCCGGTGCAGCCGCAGTCTTTAGCTGCGCCTTACGATATGCTTGCTGTTGTAGCTGAAAAAGCCAAAGCCGGTCAGATTGCTGGGCCGATTGAGGTGTCGGGACATATTTTCATAATGGAGCTGGAAGAAAAACAATTAGAGGGCTACGAGCCGTTTGAGAAAGTGCAACGAAGAGTAGAGCAGAAAGTTATTTTCGACCGCCGGAGCAAAGTCATTAGTGGACTTCGTGCGAGACTTATGCAGCAAGCGAAATTCGGCGAAACGGGCGAATTTGTAGATTTCTGCTTGGAAGAAATTTACCAAATGAGCAAAGAATAGGAGACCCAAGACCACAGACTAAGGTCTTGAGTCTGGCCTCTGGAGTCTTATGAGATGGAAATTGTGGCACATGGCATAGACCTTGTAGATTGCCCGCGGATAGAAGAGATGGTAGAGCGGCACGGCAAGCGTTTTATCAAGAGGGTTTTTACCGCCGCTGAACAGGCCTATGCCAAGGCAAATAAAAATGAAATAGAGAAATTAGCAGGGCGCTTTGCCGCAAAAGAAGCGATTCTTAAACTGATGGGGACGGGCTGGCAAGGTAAGATTGCCTGGACGGATATAGAGATAATAAACAATCATGCAGGTCAGCCGGAGGTTACCCTTGACGGAGAGGTAAAAAAAATTGCCGACAAACTCGGGATTAAACATATAAGCGTCAGTATCACGCATACGGCAAATTTCGCAATAGCATCGGCGGTTGCGCTGACGAAGAAGGGGCAGCTCTGAATTTCTTAATTTCCACAAATTCCCAGATATGAGCTCACCCCGCAAAAACCACAGCTTTTTGATTAGATAGAGTGGAGCGTTATTTTAGTTAGAGCAACTTTAAAAATTCTTCGATAGTAAGTTCAGCGTCACGTAGTAATTTGCGTATGAGACCTTTACCCAATGCTTTATGACGAGGTATAGTTAAGGGTTGTTTAGTACTATTACTTTTGTGGCGCATTCGTACATGGCTACCTCGTTGACGAATGACTTGATAACCTATCTTTTCAAAACATTTTACGGCTTGATTGCCAGAAATGATAGGTAATTTAGGCATAAGATAGTGTGTAGAAACTTAATTCTTGGGGATGGAAATTTTTAAGGGCTTCTTTATTTTCTTTTTCTTCGAGACATAAGTCAATTACTTCTCGAATGTTTTTTAGGGCTTCATCTATGGTTTTTCCCTGGCTATAGCATCCCGAGAATACAGGACATTCAACTACATAAAAGCCATCTTCATCTTTTTCTATTAATATAGGTAACTGATGGTTTTTTTTCATTTCTGATTACCTCTACTATAAGAATACCATATAAGTTTTTAAAAGTCAAGTAATTTATGCCAGTCATCTTGTTATATCTAATCCGGCTACGGCTTGGCCTCTCGCCTCCGGATAGCTTCTACTTTTTGGATTAACTTTACCTTTGTACGCGCTACTAATCAACACAAAACCTTGTTTTTTGGCTTGCAAGCTCTATACTGGCTAAGCGAAATGCAGAATGTTTTTAGTCCATGCTATCTGTCTAAGATGCTATAAATATGTCTATCAGAACGAAAACAAACGATTTTGATTGCATTGTTATAGGTGGAGGTCACGCCGGCGTCGAGGCTGCCCACGCTGCCGCCCGAATCGGCGCCAAAACGGCCCTTATAACCATCAGTAAAGACACGATAGCCAAGATGAGCTGTAATCCGGCTATCGGCGGCCTTGCCAAGGGACAGATTGTGCGCGAGGTTGATGCTCTTGGGGGACTGATGGCCTTGGCGATAGATGCGACGGGGATTCAGTTTCGCCTGCTAAATCGCTCCAAAGGCCCGGCTGTCCAGTCGCCGCGAGCCCAGGCCGACAGGCAAAAGTACCAGCAGTTTATGCGGCGAGCTCTTGAGCAAACTACTAACCTGACCATCATCGAGGCGATAGCGACAGAGATAATAACCGAAGACAGCAAGGTGCGCGCAGTGAGCTGCAAGGATGGCTCAGTTTATTGTACCGGGGCGGTTGTGTTGACGCCGGGGACATTTCTCGGCGGAATGATGTACATCGGCAGC
>CAYGBH010000312.1:0-5265 GCA_964348055.1 uncultured Pirellulales bacterium | reverse complement strand
GGTCCGTCGGCGTCTCCGGGAACTATGACCACTTCCGGCCTGCCGCCGGCAACTATCTGACCGGCCGCACCGCGGGTGAACTCTCTGCCCTTACCGCCGTCGATCACACTTTCCTTGAATGTCGTGGCGTTCTCGTGCTTGAACCAGCGGCCGGCACCGATAATGTCGGTCTTGCCGTCAAGGTCAATATCTGCCGCTGCTAAGCCCTCGTATCTGCGGGTGGCCTTATAGATTACCATGCGATTCCATTCTCTGCTAATTCTAGGTTTTTTTGGAATTTCGATTAGCAGTAGATGGCCAGCCCCTTGATTCCACGATACAAGTTCCGTTTTGCCGTCACCGTCGAAATCACCGAATATTTGGTCGTGGTGCTTGTTCTTGCTTGAATTCTTGATGGTATAACGCTTCCAGGGGGTGTCCTTCTTGAAATTCGGATAGGGATTTTCCCACCACCACATTTGGTTGCTGCGGGAATCTCCTCCGAAAATAATATCCAGGTCACCGTCGCTGTCGATGTCGAAGTAATCACCGCCGGCCTCGATTCGTAAGTGTGCATTGTCAATTACAAACCTGGCCCAATTGCCTTCGCCTTGGTATTTGTACCAGACCACAGAGGGTGTTTTCGTACGTTCGGTAATGACGAAATCATCTGTCCGGTCCTTGTCGATATCGAGTACAAGACTTGCGGTTTGTTGGCTACCTGCATTAGGTTGCGGGATATTTCCCCTTTCGGTCGAATAGTACTTCCACGAAGTTTGCCCTGCCCTAACGGTATTTCCTGCTATCCATATTGCAGCGGCTATTGCCCGGACGATCATTTTCCTATTCATCTTGTACGCACCTTTCCTGAGCACAAGCAACAAAACAACTGCACCGAGGTCCATAAACTAGGTTATGCGGTTGTGTTGGTGACATTGTATTGTCTCATTATTTCGTTTTCCGACGGGATTCGCATGCCTGGTTTGAGCCTGCCGGAGCGAATCATATCAATTATCTGCCGGCTTATGTGATATTACTTCGGTACTTTTATTTTTTCTGAAGTCAGAATTCACCCTTGCCATTGACTTAACGCACTAACATAACTTCTGCAAATCTCACTTTCAAGCTTTTTAACAATTTCCCATGAAAAATAGCTCTTTGCCTTAAGTGTTTGAAGGCTCGAGAGTTATAGCATTACGTTTTATGGATTTAATGTAAAGGCCACGGGAAAGAGCCGAACTGGATTAATTTTACCTAACCCCAATATATCCTCCGCAAAGTTAATAAAAACATTTCTTCTAACTATCAGTATATATTATAATGCCTCGACAAGAAGTCTCTTGTGTGTGTAATCGCGGTTTTCTTGTTTGTTAATCAAGAGAAACCAAAAAATGTCGCAGAAAACTGAATCGAAAAAGGCATCCAGGCGGGCAAAAGAGAATTTATCTAAGATGAAGCATATTTTATCGCAGCACCTTCCGAAAAGAAGCAGCCTGATACCATTTCTTCAAGATATACAGAAAGAATTCGGATATTTATCGACCAAAGCTATAGACGAGCTGAGCCGGTCGATCGATATATCTGCAAACGAGATATTCGGCGTTGCCACGTTTTATAGGCAGTTTCGTTTTAGCCCGCCCGGCGAACACACTGTCCGAGTCTGTCAAGGAACAGCTTGTCATGTACGACGCGGCCGTCAGATACTTAATGAAGTAGAGCAACAGTTAAAAATTAAGGCCGGCCAAACAACCGAAGACCGTAAGTTTGATCTGGAACGAGTAGCTTGTCTGGGCTGCTGTGCGCTGGCGCCGGTTGTCGTAGTGGATGATAAGGTTCACGCCCGAATGACCGCAAAGAAAATTTCATCCGTACTTTCACAATATAGGGGGAGGAAAACCAGGGAAAAATGACATCATTGCAGGAAGCCTTCACCAAAGCTCAAATTCAGTGGGATAAGCTACAAGACAGCAAGGTCCCTATCTTCTTTGTTGGGACGGCCACGTGCGGTCGGGCTGCCGGTGCTTCAGAAATGCTGGAGCGACTTCGCGGCTATATCAAGGACAAAAGTGTAGATGCTCTGGTTATTGAAGTGGGCTGTTTAGGCCTGTGCTATCTGGAGCCGCTGGTGGTTGTGCACAAGCCCGGTGCACCTCGCGTATGCTACGGGAATGTAGGGCCGGATGAGATAATTGCTATTCTGGAAAATCACGTTCTCGGTAACGACCCCTGCGCTCAATGGGCACTGGGGAAGGTGACTGCAGGAGAATTGGAGGGCATCGGTGATTTCAACGAACATCCGATGTTGCGACGGCAGGTACGGCGCATCCTGCGTAACTGTGGACTAATTGACCCGGAAAACTCGTATCATTACCTGGCCCGCGATGGCTATCGTGGATTTCTAAAGGCCCTGGAGATGGGGCCTGACAAAACTCTCGAGGAGGTAAAAGCATCAGGATTGAGAGGACGCGGAGGTGCGGGATTCCCCACATGGCGTAAGTGGCAGTTCTGTCGTAATGCACCCGGCGAGACGAAATATTTAATCTGCAATGCAGATGAGGGCGACCCCGGGGCGTTTATGAATCGTTCGCTGATAGAGGGTGACCCACACGCAGTGCTGGAGGGTATTCTGATTGCAGCTTTTACGTTGGGGGCCTCACAGGGTTATATCTATTGCCGGGCTGAATACCCGTTGGCCATACATCGATTAGAACACGCTATCGGTCAGATGCGCGAGCTGGGTCTGTTAGGCGAAAACATACAAGCCTCAGGGTTTTCTTTTGACCTGACTATCAAGAAGGGAGCAGGGGCGTTTGTGTGTGGTGAAGAGACGGCATTGATAGCCTCGATAGAAGGCCTGCGGGGGATGCCGCGTCCTCGGCCGCCATTTCCTGCTGAAAGTGGTTTATGGGGCAAGCCGACGGTTATTCAAAATGTGGAATCACTCGGCAATCTGCCGTTGATTCTTAACAATGGGGCCAAGTGGTATGCTCAGTACGGCAGTGAGTCCAGCAAGGGAACAAAAACTTTCGCGTTGGCCGGTAAGGTCGAGAGAACAGGCCTGGTTGAAGTGCCGCTGGGTATTAAGCTGAAAGATGTAATTTATGATATCGGCGGAGGTGTTCCCAGTGGCAAGGCGCTTAAGGCGGTACAAACGGGTGGGCCTTCGGGCGGCTGCATCCCCGCTGAAAAAATGGACCTGACGGTTGACTATGAATCGCTCACCGAAGCGGGCAGCATTATGGGCTCCGGTGGTATGGTTGTGCTCGACGAAGATAACTGCATGGTTGATATCGCAAAATACTTTCTATCGTTCACGCAGGAGGAATCCTGCGGCAAATGCCCGCCGTGCCGTGTCGGAACACGAGCGATGCTGAGCATCTTAGAACGCATCTCAGCCGGAGAAGGTGAAATGGCTGACCTTGATAAACTTGAAACAATCGCGCAGACAGTCAAAGATGGTTCGCTGTGCGGGCTCGGCCAAACTGCACCCAACCCGGTATTAACGACTTTGCGATACTTCCGCAAAGAGTATGAAGACCACATTAAAAAATGCCAATGTCCTGCATTTATCTGCAGCCAGATGATTAGCTATCACATTGACCCTGACAGGTGTGCAGGGTGCGGTGCATGTGCACGGGTCTGTCCCGTTGAGGCCATCAGCGGCGAGGCAAAAAAGCTACATTTTATTGACCAGCATGTGTGCATTCACTGCGGTGCATGTCTGAGTACATGTCCGGATGTCTATGCCGCCGTCTACCGTCGTAGCGGTGAACTCACCAGATACGAGACACGTAGAGAAAAGAGGGACAGGACTAACTAAACAAAGGAACCGGTTGAAGTGAAACTGACTATTGATAGAAAAGCAGTAACCGCCAAGAAAGACGAAACCGTTTTGCAATGCGCTCTGCGGCACGGTATCTCGATTCCTCATCTCTGTACGCACCCGCATTTGTCGCCATACGGTGCTTGTCGGCTGTGCGTGGTCGAAATCGAAGACATGCCCGGATACCCGACTTCATGTACGACACCCGCGGCTGAGGCAATGGTTGTACGAACGGACACTGCGGCGCTGCAAAACTTACGCCGAAATATTCTTGCTCTTATAATGCTCGAACACCCAAGTGCGTGCCTCATCTGTGGCAGGCGCGATCTTTGTGAGGAATATCGCCCTGTTGCCGAAAAAGCAGGGCGTACCACGGGCTGTCATACTTGTAACAACAAAAACGTCTGCGAAGTACGTACTTTGGCTGAGGAGCTGGGGTTTTGCGACTTGCCGATTCCGCCATCTTATCATCATCGACCGGTTGACCGGTCAAATCCATTTATTGACCGCGACCTTAACCTTTGCATTCTTTGCGGCCGCTGTGTACGCATTTGCAAGCATCAGCACGGCACGGCAACTATCGACTTTATCGACCGAAGCAGTAAAACACATATCGGCCAGGCGTTTGAGCGCTCTCTGCTCGATGCCGGATGCAGCTTTTGTGGTTCATGTGTTGACGTTTGTCCGACCGGTACACTCGCTGACCGCTATGCAAAGTGGTTTCCCAAGCCCGACACTATTACAAAATCAACCTGCATCTTCTGCGAACAGGCCTGTGCTCTGAAGCTCGAAGCCAATAAGGGAGAACTGGTTGCAGCCAGAGCGGTTAATGAGGATATCCCCATTTGTGTCCTGGGCCGATTCGCTATCCCTGAATTTTTGAACAGTACTGACCGGTTGCGTATGCCGTATGTACGGGTAGGCAAGGGTGTTCCCCAAACGCGAAAGAATGCGTTTGGGGGCCCCACGGTATTACGCGAAACACAATGGAAAGAGGCTCTCAAAACAACAGCTACAAAACTAAAGGAATTTGTCGGCGATGGTTTTACGCTGGTTTGCGATACCACGAGCACCCTTGAGGATAGATTTGTCTTTAAGAAGTTCACGCGTAAGGTAATGAAATCGAAGAACTATATCGAGGTTGAGCCTAATGCCCGTGGTATTTCGCTTAGTTCTCTTCCGAAAGGCACAAAAGCGGTGCTGCTGACCGGCAAATTTGTTCCTTCGAGCCAGCTTAATGGGCTGGAGTTGCTCATTGTGCAGGACTGTTTCGGTACTGACGTAAGCCAACGTGCTGATGTTGTGCTGCCGGCAGCCGTCTTTGCTGAGGTTAATGGGACAATCCTTGACGGCTCCGGTCAAAAAAGGCCTTTGCGTAAAGCGTGCCAACCACCGGGGCAGGCGAAAGCTGAATGGTGGATTATCAGCAAGCTGGCCCAGGCAATGGGGGCCAAAGGTTTTTC
>CAYGBH010000311.1:0-5271 GCA_964348055.1 uncultured Pirellulales bacterium | reverse complement strand
TGTTAATAATATCAGCCAGGAGGGCAGTGACAAATCAAATGTATTTTGAATCAGAATGCCGACGATTAAACCTACGGCGACAAACACAAGAGGGCATGTACTTACGATTTGTTTAAGGAGATTTGCGGGGCCTGCAGTGAGTTGCTTATCAATCAGAGCTAATTTTCGCTGGATGTCATCCATGGCAAAACAGACTACAGACTCGCAACCCCAGACTCAAGGGTAATTTTGCCATAGAGAATGCAGATGTTCCAGTTTTGTTACATTTTCTGTCTGAGAGAAAGGATATGGGAGTAGCGCTTCTTTATCAAAAATATCGGAATCACACAAAGCAATGCATTTACCACCCAAACGCCTGTTAGAGATGAGATGGTTATGTGTGATTCATTTATGACTTTCCAAAAGAAACCGAGAGGACTGTATAGATAGATTCTGTCACTCTCAAAAATTGGGGACAAGATCAGGGGGAATATTGCATAAACGCCGGCAATGAAGCATAGAAGATGCCCAATTTTTGCGGATAATGGTTTATAAAGTATGTTAAGTTCCAGCAATAACATCAAAAATATGTAGAAAGAAAATACAACCCATATCCGATACAGTCCCAAGGTTAATTCCATTCTACTAATCAAGATTGTTGCTGAGTAACCGGCAGACCGTATAATAAATAAACCAAGTACAAGCGACATATTAGAATACAGGAGTATACGCGAGATTATGTTTAGGTTTGATCCAGATTTTTCTCGAATTAGCCCGCTGTATTCAAGGTACTTGTCAAAGCTTCGAAATGCACCAAGTGGGATAGCAAAAACAGCAAGCAATGAGATTGTCCAGTATAAATAGCTGACTGCTATTCCTCTTTTTCCCAGGTAATGGTAAAACAGCCCCAAAAGGATGAACTCAAAGCCCAGCATAAAAAGAAAAGCACCTTTTCTCGTAAATAAAGGTTCATCTTCTCGGGTAAACTTGCGCAGTATCCCCTTGATTGCCCAACAGCTAAAATACAGAGCTATGAGACTTACCAATATAAGTAGCGGAAGCTCTATCTCAAAAAACCATGCCATATTATTTTCTAATTTTTCTATTTCTGATAATCTACCCAAAAGTCCGAACAAAAATGGTGCTAAGATGAAACCTAGAAGGACAAGCGCGAAAATATTCGTTTTTTTGGTTTTTTGAGCCGGATTAATAGATGACAATAGAGCGATCGAATTTACGAGAATCGTTATTGACAATAAAGCCAAAAGAATCTGTAATTGCAGGTTAGCAGTTAATCCTCCCGTTGAGCCGAAGAATATAAGAAACAGACAACTGATTAATCCAAATACTAAAACAACAAGATTTTTACCGATCAGGATGCCGATGGTCTTTTGATGCGCAGCCAACGGTAACATTCTAAAGAAGTCATAGGTTTTTCCTGTTATTTCCTCTTTTATGGCGGAGGCAGAGCTAAAGGCGCCCCAAAACCATAATACTATTATCTGGAAGGCCAAGAACTGAAAATAGATTCCTTTGCAAAGGTCTTTGAATGTGTAAAATGTATCTTGATATTTGTAGATGGTGTAATTGATAAATAACAGTAATACAACTACAGAAATATATATGGTCACGTATACCAAAAAATGGCTTGGACGTAATTGACTGTAGCGATATCGTCGTATAAGTGGATTGTTCAGTACCACTTTACTTGTCCTTGTAAAAAAATCCTATTTTTCGCTGGCTGATATCTTCATAAACAAATCCTCGAGATCTGTTTTCTCCTCACAGAAGCTAAAAACCTTTATGCCTTTTGAAACTAATTGCGAATTCAGGGAGGCCAATTCAGGTTCGCCCGCAGTCATCTCAAGCGTTATCTCGTTATCCTTGACGGTCTCTATCTTAGTATTCGGAAATTCTTTGATTATGCCTACCGCCTGTTCACAATTTTCCAGTACGGATACACGAATTTTTCTTGAGCCGAAAACCTTTTGTTGAATCTCATCCACAGCGCCCTGTAAAACTATATTGCCCTCGTTCATTAGTGCGATATGAGAGCAGAACCCGGACAGTTCAGTCAGTATGTGAGAAGATATCATAATGGTTTTTCCTTCGGAGCTTAGTTTTGTCAGGACCTTGCGCAATTGTATTCTCGCCTTCGGGTCCAGTCCGCTGGCCGGCTCGTCCAGCAGAAAAACATCAGGGTCGTGCACTAAAAGTGCCGCCACACCCATTCGCTGAACCATGCCCCGGGAAAGATGGCGGATGAAGTCATCTCGCTTGCTCTCGAGTTCAACGTACTTCAGTATCTCGGCTACTCGCTGTGGTATCAGGGCATTTTCAACCTTATACGCTTTTGCAAAAAACTCCAGGCACTCTCGAAGGGTGAGGTCGTTATAGAGGTTGAAAAAATCAGGCAGGTAACCAACGTGTTTGCGAATGTCGAGGTATTGCTTTGCTAAATCGTATCCCCAAATCTGAACCGAGCCGCTGGTAGGGCGAAGCACTGTTGCCAGAATTCTCAGAAGTGTAGTCTTTCCCGCTCCATTGGGCCCGATGAGGCCGAGCACCTGTCCCTGCCCAAGGGTAAAGCTGGCATCATTAACGGCTACAACTGTACCGAATTCCTTTCTTATGCTCTTTGCTTCCAGAACTTCCATATCACGATACCTCAAGAGAGACAAGCAGGTCAAGGTGTCACTTGGTACTTCCAACTTTATTGGTTAAGTATGACTCGCCTTCTGAAGCGCTACGAAAATCTAACTCAGGAATTGTAACCTTACTTTATAAAATGTCAATGCTAATATTTCCTCAAAACAACATAAGAGACCTTTATGGCACTCTGTGGCTACAATCCTTCACTATTTTGCCACTTTCGCAGAGACAAGTTTTTCTTTGCTGGTTTACTTTTCCGGCTGCGTCGTGCGACTTCGCCGCGACGAGTTCCATCCCGGTCCACGCACAACGCGGCCGGGTTTGGCACCTGTATGTTCGCCGTCTTTGAGTACCTGTGTGCCGTTTACGAAAACGTGAAGCATTCCTGTTGCATACTGGTGCGGTTTTTCAAACGTGGCATGGTCAATAATTGTCTCAGGGTCGAAAACGACAGCGTCTGCATAATATCCTTTTTGAAGTTTTCCCCGCCGGTTAAGTTTGAGATTGTCAGCCGGAAGCGAAGTCAAACGCCTTATCGCCTCGGCCAAAGTAATAACCTTTTCCTGACGAGCATATTTACCAAGAAGCCGGGCAAAGCTGCCGTATGCGCGTGGATGCGGATTTGATTTTAAGAAAACTCCCTCAGGGGCGAGAGAGCCTGCATCCGAACAGAAGCTGACCCAGGGTAGCTTAATCTGCTCTTTGACATTCTCCTCCGACATTAAAAAGTAAACCGTGTCAACACGGCTATTGTCTTCAATAACGAGGTTCATTGCGGTTTCTGCCGGTGATTTTCCTCTCATTTTAGCAACTTGGCCAAGAGTTTTGCCTGTAAGATGTTTGAGTCTTTCGTTTTTGAAACCCACTAAGAGAACATTCTCCGGCGAACCAGCTAACATATATAAACTTTCCCATTCGTCGCTGGGCGTGGTCATCTCTTTGGAAAGTCGCCGCCTGATTCTCGGATCTTTCAGCCGCTCGACCCATGCCCGGTGTCCACCTTCCTGAACCCAGGGAGGCATCGCGGCATCGAGACCTGTTGCACCTGCAGTATAGGTGTACATATCTGCCGTAATTTTAAGGCCTTCAGCCCGTGCCCTTTCAATCCTTTCAATCATAGCATCGAGTTTATTCCAATTTGATTTACCGGCAGCCTTCATGTGATACAGTTCAGCGGTTACACTCGCCTTTCGCGCAGTTGTTATCAATTCATCCAACGCTTCAAGCAGGCCGTTACCCTCGCTGCGGATGTGCGAAATATACATTCCGCCATATTCACTGGCCACCTCCGCAAGAGCTATTAACTCATCAGTATCAGCATAACAGCCGGGAGCGTAAATCAGCGCCGAACTAACACCTACTGCTCCTTCTTGCATTGCATTGGCTACTAATTTGCGCATCTGTTTGAGTTCTTTATAAGTTGGCCGACGGTCTTGATATCCAATAGCATAAACGCGAACAGTCGTTGCACCCACAAAAGAGGCTATATTGGTGGACACTCCTTTTCTTTCGAGATATTCGAGGTATTCTCCAAGCGTAGTCCATTCTATGCTGAATTTGATGTCTCCCTGGGATTGTCTCATCTCCCACTTCATCTTTTCGTTAAGAGGCCCCATTGACCATCCTTCGCCCATAACTTCGAGAGTTACTCCCTGACGAATATCGCTTTGCGACCTGCCATCGGCTATGAGAGATTCATTCGCCCAGCTTAGCATATTGATAAAACCCGGGGCGACTGCAAGACCTTGTGCGTCGATTACCAAATCCGCATCCGGTTGGAGACGGCCGATAGCAGCGATATGACCGTCTTTAATTGCGACATCGGCAACATATGATGCCCGGCCGGAACCGTCGTAGACCCGGCCTGACGTTATTACTACATCATAAGTCTTTGAGCAACCGACACTGGGTAAACTTACTATGAGTAATACTGTACAGAAGAACAAAGTAACTTTTCGCATGATATCCTCCTAATCCGATATTTCTTGGTTCACCTGCCGCCCAGCCGTGCTGGCTATCAGCAGCTAATTTCCGGCAGGGCCGTGGCAATCTCTTGCGTGACGGGAAGAAGAAATCCCCCGTTGTCTTTTGAGATTGCTTCGCTTCGCTCGCAATGACATTCGTTTTGTTAGAGCCTTTAATAAATACGGAAGTATATCAGCGCATCGGGGGTATGGGTAGGTCGAGGGCATTTGTTTTACAATTGGCTTGTAGAAAATCGAGCCATAAGTAATCAATTCCCACGAACGGTACCATTCGAGTTAAGCTATTTATCAGCGTTTTATATTCTTTTGTTGTTCGCTTAACGTTTTCGTCACAGAATTCCTGCAGAATTTTTTCCGCCTTTTGTTCATCGCCGTTATTGATAAGTTCGAGAGCCCGGGCTTCAATTACTTTAGCCCTTTCTAACTCCCGGCTCTCGATTTCCCGGAATACTCTTTGTACGACAGGGGCGAGTTTGCGATAGTTGAGGTCGCAAAGACGTTTTGTCTTCTCGGCCCACCACCAAGGTGAATCATAAGAATATTTGTTTGTAGCTTCGCCGAATTGGTCAGGGACTGTCCGGCCGGCAAAGTAGAATGGCCGAAAGACATTTACGCACGGACTGCTGAAGCTCTGCCAGTATACCTGACGTAACAT
>CAYGBH010000310.1:4895-5307 GCA_964348055.1 uncultured Pirellulales bacterium | reverse complement strand
TGGTTATGCAAAACGGGGTGTCCGTACCCAGCGACTTCCCGCATGTTAATATCACCGTCAACGACAACCCGGCCCCGGGATACATCTTTATCGACTACGACGCCACCATCGATTACACCATGATTCTGGACAACACCGGCGCCCCGGTCTGGTACAAACGTGGAATGAAAGGGCGGGATTTCAAGCAACAAAAAAATGGCATGCTCACCATGGTAGGCGGAAGTAGATTTATCGGTTACGACCAGAACTTCAACCAGATCGCCTCCTTCCGTGCCGTCAACGGCTACAGTACCGATAACCATGACCTGCAAGTGTTGGAAGATGGCGGGTATCTGCTCATTGGGCGTCGAAACGAAACAGTGGATATGGGTCAATACGTTCAAGGAGGCAGGTCTGACGCAACAGTACGCGA
>CAYGBH010000310.1:4639-4881 GCA_964348055.1 uncultured Pirellulales bacterium | reverse complement strand
CGCTGACAGGCCAATCAATTCGATTCCCCCACATGAACTCCGTTGATATTGATACGGACGGTCACATCGTGCTGTCGAGCAAACGCATCAGCGAGATAACCAAAATAGACCGTCACTCAGGCCAAATCATCTGGAGACTCGGCGGAGACAAAAATCAGTTCACACTTATCAATGACCCGTTAGGCGGATTTAACGTTCAGCACGATATCTGTGTTGTCGGAAAGAATCATTATACGTTGTTT
>CAYGBH010000310.1:4352-4612 GCA_964348055.1 uncultured Pirellulales bacterium | reverse complement strand
GGTCTGGCAATATCAGGAGAATCCCCCGTATGAATCCTATCATATGGGCAATGCGCAGCGATTGGCCAACGGAAACACGCTCATTAACTGGGTGGAGGCAAGGTTGCCGAAAGTCGTGGAAGTCAGGCCCGATGGAACCAAGGCCTTTGAAATGAACTGGGCCCAAAAGAATTCTAAAAGTTATCGTGTGTACCGGTTCGCCTGGGAAGGCATGGTGGAAAGACCATATTTGCTGCTCGAATCTCACTTAGACCATGTGG
>CAYGBH010000310.1:0-4342 GCA_964348055.1 uncultured Pirellulales bacterium | reverse complement strand
GATCCAAATGCGGCTTATTATTGCATCTACGGCGGAACCACGCCTCATCCAACGGCTCTGCTCGATACATCCGTATCAACACTGAAGCGCCTCACAGACTTAGAAAACGGACGTCGCTATTACTTCCGTGTAACTGCTGTTGATATAGACGGGCGCCAAAGCGGTTACTCCAACGAAAAAGACACCGTGGTCCATTTTGTTGGACGCAGCCAGAATATGGTTTTAAATGGGGATTTCTCCCAGGAAAAAGCTATATGGACATGGGAGGTTGGAGGTTCCACATCTGCAGAATGGAAGATTGAAGACGGCGCAAGCCATTTTGAGATAGCCAGCGGTGGTAATCAAGTATCGGATATTCAGTTAAAGCAGGCCAGCATGCAACTGGCTCGGGGAGAAGAATACGTCTTCGAATTTGATGCCTGGGCTCATCGACCTCGAATAATCGAAGCAAAAGTGGGGCGGGACAAATCACCATGGACTGACTACAGCAAAATCGGGTTCTCTTATATCACATCGGGGAAGAGCCATTTTCGCTACTCCTTTATAATGGAAGACCAGTCAAATTACAATGCCAGTGTTGTGTTTAATGTGGGAAATTCTAATGTCGATGTTTACATTGATAACGTCTCTCTGATTGGAAAGGAGGAACCATGAACGTGAAGAAGATTATCATCGTTTGTTCTGTTCTTGTGACATTTCTTGGTCCTGCCCACAGCAATGCGGTCGGTGCTGACCCGAACATTTCACCTGACCCTAATATCAATGGCACCTTACCTGAGGATTTCCCAGAATTCATCATCACGCAGAATGGTGAAACCGCCCCGGGATATTTAATTGGAAGTGTTCGTTCTGAGGCTGAGGGGGTAGGAAGTTACTTTCTGGTCCTGGAGAATTCAGGCAAACCTGTGTATTACAGCAAAACTCAGGGCTTTGGGGGATTAGTGACCAATGGATTATTCGCTTCGAGAACGGAAATAGAGGGAATGAAAAAGAAGTACACCTGGTTTCTCAGGGATGAAACAGGCACTTTTGAGGATACCTTTCAAATGGGAAACGGTTATCTTGCGGATAATCATGAATTCCAGCTTCTACCCAACGGGCACGCGTTAATGTTGTGTTATGACACACAAATCATTGACATGAGTCAAATCGTCGAGGGCGGCCATCCAAATGCAGAGGTGATTGGTTCTGTGATTCAAGAACTGGATGTGTATAAAAATGTTATCTTTCAATGGAGAAGCTGGGACCACATCCCGATTACGGACTCTTATCAAAAGTTGACCAAAAAGAAGTTTGATTACATCCATGTAAATTCTATCGAATTTGATGATTTTGATGGCAATATCATTTTATCATGCCGAGAGACATCTGAAGTCATTAAGATTAGCCGCGTTACAGGAGAGGTGATATGGCGCATGGGTGGAAAGCATAATGAGTTCACCTTTATCAACGAGCACGAAGAAAACGCACCGCGCTATTTTAAAGTACAACATGATGTACGTCGCCATTCTAACGGAAACCTTACCATTTTCGACAATGGTGCGGACAAAAAAGACATATCAAGACAATACTCGCGGGGCGTCGAATATGCGCTTGATGAAGAGAACAAGACAGCAACCATGGTTTGGGAATTCAGACACGACCCGGACATTGTTGCCATGAGCGGCGGAAATGTAATTCGCCTGCCCAACGGCAACAGCATAATCCGATGGGGAGGTGCTGCTAAATTAGGGCAGGCCCCGGCCGCCACAGAGGTCGATCCCAATGGACAACTCGTGTATGAAATTTGGACTGCCCAAGAAGGAGTCACCGGTGGATTTACCAGATCCATATGGCCATTCGAGAATATGTCCACTACTGTGACACACCTTGAACTCATGGAGGGCAACACATATATATTTGATGAAGATGACTCAGCTATTACCGGTGTAACGATAAAGGTGAACTCCTATGAGGGACTGCGGTATAACGAAGCTTATGTAAAAAAGGAACCGTTTGCACCGCTTTATCCCGAGTTTCCAGGCAAGGCCCCCGTAGTGCTTCCTGTTCGGGTGCATGTCGCGCAGTTCGGCATCGACAGCATAAATGCGCGGATATCCTTTGACGCAGAGAGCTTTGGCTTTACTGACCCCAACATATTAACCATATACCATCGGGAATTTACAGGTCACGGTTTGTTCATTCCCCTGCCTACTTCATACAATCCTGCTACCAAACAGTTGAGAACCACCATGACCCGATTCGGCGAATTCATCTTCTGCTATCCTGATCTGCAAGAGATGCCGTTGCCTCCGATGCTGCTGCAGCCGCAAGACCAGGGCTCTGTTAATCCGGAACTGCCCATTTCTCTTGAGTGGACACCCAGGGGATTTGCCAGGTCCTATCAGCTTCAATTGGCGACCGATTGCCAGTTTAATGTACTGCTGGTTGACGAGCCCGGCCTGACTGAGGCCCGCTATAGCCTTGAGAATATAGAGCCCGGAACATCCTATTGCTGGCGCGTGTGCACGACGAACGAAGGCGGCACGAGCGACTGGTCTGCAAGCTCGTTCGAGACGGTACCGCCTATGGTCCAGGTAACTGTCCCGAACGGCGGCGAACAGTGGCAGCGCGGCTTGGAGGTCTTCATCCTGTGGGACGACAATCTGAGCGAGGATGTTGTGATTGAACTCTACAAGGGCGGCTCATTGCTGCAGGCCATTGGGACTACTCCAAGCACGGGAGCGTACCAATGGGAGGTTGGTTTGGACCTTGAGCCGGGCAGTGATTATTCCATTAAAGTGAAAAGCTCGGCCGATGAGGCCCTATTCGATATGAGTGACAACACCTTCACCATCAATTAGCAGCCAATTGCAAAAGACCGGTCAGAAGTCCCAGATTTTCTTCGTCCGGCTTCCATACCATGGTACAATACGAGAAATACGCGATATGCGAACCGAATCCAAAGAAAATCTTATTGCTAAGCTCACAATTTTGCTCGTTTGTCTAACCGGCGCCATTGTAGAGGGGTTCCCCAAACGCCAGCCCCCGCGTCTCCCGACGCGAGTCGGGGCGGCGGGCGAAAGAATGCGTTTGGGGGCCCCAGAAAAGTCATTTGCTAACGAGCAAAGCAAATACCCCAATGCAGTCCACCTCTCTGCAGACACCTGTACCCGCGTTTTCTGTGCGGGCAGCACAGGTGCGGGCAAAGGAAATAATAAGGCACACTTGTCTGACGACACTTGTTTGACGACAGTCAAGAGTCAAGATTCGACGGGCAAGACAATGATAAGACTGGCCAAATGGAGCAAGGGGATCACAATCCAATCTCTTGCCGACCGGCACGCGTTCATCTACCTGCGATTCTACGAGTGGAACCTGTTCGACGCAGTAAGACCTGGAGAGCACACGTCGGGGAAGGACAAATGGCCTTGGGTTGTGAGTTCAGACGGTAAAAAGGCCGTGATGAAATCAGAACCTATGCAGATGACGGCCGAAGCCCGGAATGACGGAGTCGTCTTGAACCTCACCGTAACGAACGTATCGGATCACGACTGGCCTGAGACAGCGGCAATCATTCCTTGCCTCAGCCCCGACTACGAAAGATCCGGAGTCCCTGTGAATCCTCGGTTCTACGATGAGGAGCACAAGAGAACGTATTTTGTCGGAAGAAACGGATTTGAGTTACTGAAGGATAGAGAGATTCACTTCAGAAATTCATTTCGGGACGCCATCATTCACAGATCAAGTGATAAGAAGGGAACGTTCAAGACTTTTTCGGAGAAATGGCCGACCTCGGATAGAGACGCCGTGACAGGCCTGATGATACGCGAGTCTGCGGATGGCAAGTGGGTCGCCGGCATAGCTTGGGCGGATTTTCTCAGCGCCCAAGGTCATAACCCGCGGAAATGCGCGCATCTATCCGTACGAGTGGGTCCTCTGAAATGCGGGCAATCCAAGACAGTTAGAGGAAAAATTTACCTCTTTCAGGGAACCAAGGAAGACTGTTTAAGGCATTTCCGCAGAGACTTTCTCCACAGGACACCTTGCAGTGGAGCACGCAGTCAAGATTAAGGATAGTGTTCTGTCGCAGGCTATTTCAGAGATTGTCATGCTGAGCCAAAGACGAAGCATCCAGCTTTCGAACGAGAGATTCTTCGCTGCGCTCAGAATGACTCCCATCATTTATTTAGAGACAGAGTTCTGGATTTTCCACTTGAATTGCGTACCAACGTAATATAGAATGTGCTAATAAACCATACAGTGGGCTTGGCCGTCCTTCGGAGAAAAAAGCCATGAGCAAGCCACGAGCATTCACCCTTATAGAACTTCTTGTTGTTATTGCCGTAATTGCCGTTCTTAT
>CAYGBH010000309.1:0-5324 GCA_964348055.1 uncultured Pirellulales bacterium | reverse complement strand
GAAACGTGTTTTCTCTTCATCGCCCTGAATCATTCCTACGGGGAAGGGAATGTTGTACTCTTTCACCCATTCATTGAGTGTGTTTTCGTCAATCTTCGAGGCCTGGACAGCAACGACAGTTACGCCGTTTTCTTTCAGTTCTTCTGCTCGCTTGGCAAGTTCCGTCACGCAATGCCGAGACGGTCGTTGCTCTATATTAAAAAAACACAACAGTATCGCTTTGCTGCTACCCTCGGCTGATGATAATTCGATACCGAGGTCTTTAAGTTTGGGTAAGGCCTTACCGACAAGAGAAGGTGGCTTCTTCGGTACGAAACGCCTTTTGTCTGGCGATGCTATTTCGGTTACCACAATGCGGACATCAGTCGCTCCGCCATGAGTCCTGGCATAGCCCCTCAACAGAATTTCACCGCTAACTGTAGCATAGATGCGAAGATTACCCGGACACACCCCATCGATTGTGAACTTTCCCTCTGCATCAGTTTGTATATTATAGTATTGTGGCTGGCCTTTACCACCAGTTGAGAGACGGGCACCGGATATTGGCTTATCATTAGCGTCCACCACCACGCCTGAGACGGATTCGTCCGCAATCGCCAGAGTAATCGGTTCGAGTTCAAAGCGGTTCTGTGGAAGATTACGACTTACGTATATGTCATGGACCCATGTTGAGCCGTAACCAGAGGCCTTGGCGACAAAACTATATTTATGGGCAGCGGGAATGCCGTTGAACTCAAATCTTCCTTCAGAGTCGGTAATGGTATTGTACAATCCCGATCCCTGAGTAGGTGTATGCAGCAGAATGTCGACACGGGCCAGCTCGATCGCTCCGCCTGCGGGATCAACCACCTTGCCTTTGAATATCACGCCGGGCAGAAGGTTCATATTCACTGTTTTAGTATCTTGTTCAAATTCCGGCACTTCCACCACAACACCGAGATTGTGCTGCTCATGGCGAGCCACAATATAGTACGTATCTACCAACGGCCTATTGCGATTTGGGTCCCAAACCAGCTCGAACATTCCGCGAGCATCTGTGCTGACCGGACCGGGTCCATGCAAACGTCGAACCTCGACACCGGCAACTGGCTTACCGTTCTCATCACGGGCAACGCCGATGACTCTAATGAGGCGACCAGAAGATTTTGAAGATGCTGATCTGACTGTTTGACGGAGCAAAGGCTTTCCTGGTATTTTGCGAGGACGACGGGAAGACCGTGCAGACACAGGACTGTCTTCTACCGGGCCGACCTTGGCAGGCCTGAGCGGAACGCCGGTTTTCTCGCTTAGCTTTTCGTCCAGCTCTTCCAAGCCGAAACCTTCAGCGCGAACGATGTGTTCGGCATCCGTCAGGATCAGCCAGGGAAGTGAACGGACGCCCCAGTTGAAACGTGTTTCTTCCTCGTTGCCCTGAGCCATTCCAACCGGGAAGGGGATGTTATACTTTTTCACCCATTCATTGAGTGCTTTTTCATCGACCTTAGAGGCCTGCACAGCAACGACGACGACGTCTTTTACCTTAAGCTCTTGTGCTCTGGTGCTCAACTGCCGTACACAGTGTCTTGATGGTCGCTGCTGCATATCCCAGAAGCAGACAAGCATCATCTTATCGCTGACATCGGCTGGTGACAGGTTGATTTTTAAGTCTTTCAGTTCAGGCAATGGTTTGCGCATAAGTGAAACATGTTTCGTATGAACCAGTTGTTGCCCCAGGATAATTTTCACATCCTTGTCGCCGCCCTGAGCAATAAGGTAGCCCACTTCCACTCCCCCGGGAAGTCCTCCCAAATTCGCTTGAAGTCGGAGCGGACCTTTGCAAATGCGGTGAATCGTAAACTGGCCGTCTTTGTTGGTCGCCGTGCTTTTGTCGGGCTGATCAAAACCATCCGCACCGCGCAGGAATATCGGCACGAGCGCCGCCGGTAAACCGTTGGCATCGACGACGATCCCGGAGATAGATACATCAACCGGCACAAGTTTAATGGCCTGAACCTCCGTCGTTGTACCGGGTTGGCCATCAATTGTAATCCTCTCATACTCTTTGGGGCCAAAACCGGCTGCGTTCACTGACACGCGGTATTCAAAGTCACTTTGTACAGGTGGAATGGCATTGAACACAAACTTGCCCTGGGGATCCGTTAGCACCTCCGCCCCGAATTGAGACAGACAATGTACAAAACTAAAAATTAGAGAGACTCTCGCCGCTGGGATGCCAATGCCATTCGGATCAATGATTTTTCCTTTAACCGTGAGGGCCGGACCAAGGGTCAATTGGACAGGTTTCTTGAACTCTTTGGTCAGGACCAGAGCGGCGAGGGAGCGTTTCAGGTCTCTGGCCATGACGAAGAGGCCATGTTCAGTCCTTTTCTCATCGTAGCCGGCAACAAACTGCCCCTTTCCATCTGCATACACATGGTCACCGAAGGGATGTATTGTGACCAATATATCTTCCGCTGTCTGACCATTCGCGTAGGCAGCGGACCCACCGATCGTTGGAGATTTATCCAATAGAATGTCTACGTGCGTGACTTCGCCTTCCTTCACGACTACCGGCTCATTCACTCGCCAGGAAATGTAACCGCGACCCCTGGCATAAGCTCGATAGTCACCCGGTAGCACCCGCAGTTTTGCTGTCCCTGTCTCGTCTGTGACGGACCTGGCGCTGCATGCCTCACTGTTGGCGGACACACCAATCTGAGGCAAGGACCGCTCGGTACCATACTCACGCACCGTACACTCAATGACTCCTCCCTTCTCCACCGAGACCTGGATGTCATCTGTAGGCTGATCAGAGACGATGTTTACTTGTACGGATTTTGCGACCCACTGAGCCATTTCATTCTCCGGCATTGCTAATTCGATATTGTGCTTTCCCTCGGCCAGGCCGGTACATGCAATACCATCCGCATCGCAAACAACTGTACGGGGGCGATACAGATTCACGATGTCTTCTCGGTCTCTGTCTGCTCGTATAGTCAGTTCCACACCCCCAACGGGCCTGCCGGTTCCCGCTTCGACAACGCATCCTTTGATCTTACCTTCCCATGGCAGGACGAGTCGAACATCTGATCGCCACACTTCAAACCCACAGCCGTTTAGGCGGTGCGTTGTAAACTTGTACGTACTGCTCAAGTGGGGGGCTTTGACCCAAAAATCGCAGTTCACATCAGCCGAAAACTGATTGAAATGAAACCTACCTTGCAAGTTCGTCTCCGTGGTGAGCCACTCCTTCGGCGCCAGAATAGGTCGTTGACTCAGTCTCGACATATAGCTGGTTTTCGGTATGGCTTGAACCTTGGCCTTGGCAATAGGATTACCGTTTCCGTCCACTAATGTTCCAGCCAGAGTACCCGGTTTTTCTAAAATGATTACAATATTTCCTCCGGCATTGTAACTGCTGCCGGAATTCAGGATGTCCCAGCCAAGAGCCAGCTCTTTTTTCCGTGCTACTATAAATACATCATGTTGGGAGCCGATATCAGCATTTAGAACACAACAACCTTCCACATCGGTCTTTTTAATCCGGCCCAGCAGCTTTGCATATTCTTCCCTGCTGGAATAGTTATATAGTCTTTCATATACTGCAACTTCGGCATCGGCAAGAGGTCGTGCGTTGTAATCAACGACCTTCACGGTGCAGGTCAACGGTTTGGTCTGCTGACCGGGAGCAGCAACGGTTAGTAAAAGACACGATACTAATACGCAAATTTTTCGCATGATACTATCTTCCTTTAACGCCGCCTGCTATTTTTCAGCAGCCCGGATTTTTTCATCGAGTTCAGTTAGTGAAAAACCGTTTGCATTTACGATATGCTTGCGGTCGGTCAGAATCAGCCAGGGAAGCGAACGGACACCCCAGGCGAAACGGGTTTTTTCCTCGTCGCCCTGGATCATCCCAACTGGGAAGGGAATGTTGTACTCTTTCAGCCATTCGTTGAGTGCGTTTTCATCAATTTTTGAAGACTGAACAGTAACCACAACAACATCTTTTGCCTTAAGCTCTTGTGCTCTGGTGCTCAACTGCCGAAGGCAGTTTCGTGACGGTCGCTGGTTCATATCAAAGAAGCAAAGCAGAATTGCTCTGTCTTTCGTCTGCTCAGCAGAAAGGTTGAGTTTAAAATCCTTAAAATCCGGCAATGGGTGGCCTGCGAGCGATTCAACTATTATGGGTGGCATATCCGCCTCTGTCGCGCCCTCTTCTCCGAAGATATACGTAAGATTGGTTCTCGTATCGCGTATTCTATCACCAGGCCTTAAGCCTATTTTTCCGAGCGAGAATTCTGGTTCACCTGCAGGACCATTCACCATATTGTTGGTCAGTGTAGCCTTTCTTTCTGATGTCACCCGGTTGTCCTTTCGGACATGGGAAACACTTTTCATTACAAAAACATCTGCGACCTTTTCATAGTCAAATTTCCAATGACTCTCGCTGACTTTGCTCGAGTTAAAAAACTCTCTTAGACAACATCCTTTTGACAAATCAAATACAAAGCGCGTAATGATTCTCCCGTGATTTCTATAGGTATTGTCGGTTTCAAGAGTAACAATATCTGCTTTGCGCGTAATGCTTCCATTGGATTTCATGTTGACCCCTAACCGGTGATAGTATCGTAGCTGTTCGATCAACCCTGGATAAATCTCCTTTGTTAAAATGTGAACAGGATCAAAACCGGTTCCCTCAAAATGCCTGGGCCAGCGGTCTCTTGGATAAATATTTAGGTTTCTGTTGATGCCCGGTTGTCCGTCGCCGTGAACGAAATAGCCGAGAAAGAACAAGACGTAGTCACAATCGCCTTTAGTCATGCCAAACATTGGGCATAGGTTGGAGCTAAGTTTTTGTCCTGCTTTATACTCAGTATCCTCCAGACTGTACCACTTCCACCTGACCGCATCCAAATCCCGGTTGACCAGAAACTCAGCCCTGTACTTGCCCTGCCGACGCAGCGCCCCTTGCGAAGCTCCATAAGATACAGAAGATATAATACTCGCCTCTCCTGCCCAGGTTTTCAGCTTTGCCAAATTCGTCTCATAGCCGTCGGCAATCACTCTCAAAAGTTCAATATCACCTTTGATTATTGCAAAGCCTGCCTTAACATCTATCAGCATAACTACGCCAATAACTATAGCAGCAAGGCGTTTCCACCCAATATTCATCCTAATCATTTCATCCTATTCCTAAAGCTCTTAAAAGTCTCCACCCTTGACTTCAACTTTTCTATCTATCTCGCTTGTTCCGAAGCCTTCGGCACGGACAATATGCTTGCGATCTGTCAGGATCAGCCAGGGAAGTGAACGGACGCCCCAGTTGAAACGTGTTTCTTCCT
>CAYGBH010000308.1:0-5329 GCA_964348055.1 uncultured Pirellulales bacterium | reverse complement strand
ATCTACTACGATTGTATTAGCTGCATTGTCATCCATCTCCCAATGACCAACTAAGTTGGCAGGCACCCACCCCACCTTGTCCACCCACCCGCAGTCGCTACCAGCATCAGTGCTCCCATCCTTCACATATCGCCATTCCAACACGTGCGAACCCGATGTAGTGATCGTGTACATCTTCTGTTGCCAGTCCACCGAACCGCTGATGCGGTCCCGCAGCCAGCCATCAACGTAAAACTCCAGGAAGTCATAATTGTTCTCAGACGATACCTTCCAGTAGAACTTCACCGTTCTTGCCCCGCTTACTGTCGTCTGCATCCACGAGTCCTGACCGTGCGAGATATCCCCGCTCTGCGCTGCATATTCCCCGTAGTAGGATGTCGTGGTCTGACTAAACCAGGCTGCGCTGCCACCCGTGGTGAATCTCAAAGCTGTGTCCAACACCTCGGACAAGACGTAGGTGGGAGTCACCCACTCCACTTTGTCCACCCAGCCGCAATCGCTATCAGAGTCCACGCTACCATCTTTGCCCTTAACGTATCGCCATTCCAACGCGTGCGAACCCGAAGTAGAGATCGTGTACGTCTTCCGTTGCCAAGCCACTGAGCCGCTGATCCGGTCCTGCAGCGAGCCGTCAATGTAAAATTCCAGGAAGTCAGACTTCTCCTTAGACGATACCTTCCAGTAGAAACTCACCGTTCCTGCCCCGCTCACCTTCGTCTGCATCCACGAGTCCTGACCGTGCGAGATATCCCCGCTCTGCGCTGCATCTGCTCCGTAGTAGGACGTCGTGGTCTGACCAAACCAGACCGCGCTGCCACCCGTGATGAAACTCAAAGCCGTATCCAACACCTTAGACAGGGAATCGGACAAAGGCGGAGGAGGGGTAGGTTTAGGGGTAGGAGTAGGGGTAGGGGTAGGGGTAGGTTTAGGAGTAGGTTTAGGGGCAGGGATAGATATAGGCTCCCATTCCACTCTGTCGACCCAGCCGCAGTCGCTACCAAAGTTCACGCTCCCATCCTTCACGTATCGCCACTCCAACGCGTGCGAACCCGAAGTATCGATCGTGTACACCATCTGTTGCCAGTCCACCACATCGCTGATACTATCCCGCAGCGAGCCGTCGATGTAAAATTCCAGGTAGTCATAGTTCTCCTCAGACGATACCTTCCAGTAGAACTTCACCGTTCCTGTCCCCTCCACCGTCGTCTGCATCCACGTGTCCTCATCGTGTGAGATATCCCCACTCTGCGCTGCATATTCCCCGTAGTAGGATGTCGTGGTCTGATCAAACCAGTCCGCACTGCCCCCCAGGGTGAAAATCAAATCCGTGTCCAACGCCTCAGACAAGGCAGCGTGATAGGTAGTATCATTCGCTCCTGCGCTGGACAAAGCAAATGTAACCACTGAAAAAACCAGTAGTTTGGACAGGCCAGAAAAAAATAAACATGACTTTTTTACTCGCGAACGTATCATGAGCTTATCTCCTAAAAAAACTGGCCATGAAAAGTATAGAATCAATTCCCGACTCCTCCTTAAGTCTCACTCCGTTGCCATTGCCAGATATTTCCGACACATATGTTCATAAACCCTATTTCCAAAGCGCTATAGCAATCATAAGAAAGCTATGCGCTCAACATAAGGGCTCGACATACGTTACGGACAATCCCTGTAGCAAGATAAACACGGCCGTCTCTTTGCTATTAGGTCACAATGACATATATCGACAACTAACTAAAGCACATTTACATTTAACTTTATGGGTCGTATTAGTGGAGACTTGTCTTTCGATGTCCTCCGGTTATTTATTCGACAACTGAGGCCCGTAAGTTAACATTAGGGCAGTAGAAGAGCTTTTTCTCACACCACGCCTCTTCCGGCTCAGCACCTTACATAGTCTTCGCTCCGACCTTTATTATATAGTGCCATTTATTATAGGGCATATACCGAAAAAAATCAACCGTACAGCATTTATTTTAAGGGATCACCCCTTTTTAAGCCCCAAAAAATGGACATCCTAAAAAATTTTCTTGAAAAAAACAAAGGCATAGAAAACAACAGGCGAAAATGGACACAATTTATGGGAATTTCTTGGCAGGAAGAAAGCCGAGTCCGCCGAAGAATGGTAAAGTTCACGTTCGCCACCATAGACCAACTTTCCAATGTTAAAACAGGTAAGATCCCCCTTTGGATTGAAGCCGTCTACGAGAACAAAAAAAGACCGATAACCATTGACGGCCATCGATCTTTGCTTTTCCATCGCCCCGCTTATCCAACAGCCATAATCTCTCCGCAAATCCTTCCAAATAACGCTAAAAAAAGGCGTCTTATCACCTATTGAAAAGCGATACCAACACCGATCTCAGCATTTTCAAGCAGATTTTTGCGGTCGACTCTTACAACTTTACCGCTTTTGATACGAGCGAATTGCCCTTTTTCCTCTGCCAAAGCGACTGTCCGCGGAAAGTTAAGTTCCACGATATGGCCTGCCCGAATAGGTGTCGTTACTGGAAGCGTAATAAAGACGCCCGTTTTGCTAATATTGCAGCTTCGGCCGTTAAAAAATCTATTAGCTTCCGGCACCCAAACACTGACAGGCCAAGAAACCTCGCTCCGGCTATCTTGACGCTGCTCAACTAAAGCCTGCATAATATCAATCCCCTTAAAATCGCCGTTCCGTCAACGATAAACTTTATCGGCAATGTTAATTTGGATAGATTAGCATATTTAGGCAAAACAATAAGTTTTCCAAAAAAACTTTTTGTAGCTTCGCATATTGCTGTATTTTTGCTCTTTTTATCGGGCTTATCTTTTTTATCTATAATAACAGTAAGATATCAGATAAGTTATCTTGCTACCGCGAATTGTTTGGTGTATTTTTATAAGGCCGATGGAGACAAAAGTTTTAAAACTCGACGCCGCAAAGATCGATTCGGCAAAAATCAATGAAGCCGCAGCCCTGGTAGACGCCGGCGGACTCGTAGCATTTCCTACTGAAACCGTCTATGGAATCGCCTGTCGGGTCAAATCTGATTCGTTAGCCAAGCTCGATAATCTCAAAGGTAGAGACCACACCAAACGCTACACACTACATATCGGGCAAAAAAGTGAACTCGACAAATACGTACCGGCCATCGGATTAAGAGCTGAAAAACTAATCAAAAATGCCTGGCCCGGACCCTTGACCATAGTCTTTGAGTTAGACAAAAAGGACATCGATAAACAACAAAAGAACCTCGAAAGAGAGGTTTTTGAAGGCCTGTATAAAAATAATTCCTTAGGCATTCGCTGCCCGGACAACCCAATAGCCGCAATGTTGTTGCAAACAACGAGTAATCCGGTCGTTGCGCCAAGCGCGAACATAACAGGTCAACCACCAGCAATCGATGCCGACCAGGTTCTTGCTCAATTATCAGGTCAAATCGAGCTGCTGCTGGACACAGGGCCTTGTAGATACAAAAAAAGCAGCACGGTTGTGAAAATAGGTAAAAAGGGCCTGGAAATACTAAGGCCTGGCGTATACTCCCAAGCAGAGCTGGAAGCATTCTCGCAGGTTAAGTTTTTGTTCGTTTGTACCGGCAACACCTGCCGAAGCCCTATGGCTGAGGGAATATTTCGAAAATATTTGGCAGAAAAATTACAATGCAAGGTTGACCACCTCGACAAAATTGGTTATAAGATATCTTCCGCTGGTGTTATAGATAACGTTGGTTTCCCAGCAAGTACAGAAGCAATAGCAGCTTGTGCAGCTAAGGGAATTGATATAACAGCCCATAAGAATAAGGGGTTATCTAAAGAGCTCATCGAAGAAAGTGACTTTATATTCGCAATGGAGCAAATACATCAGAAGCATGTTATCACTCTTAGCCCCGACGCTGCGAATAGGTGTTTGTTATTAGCAGGAGATGAAGAAATTCATGATCCGATAGGTCATCCCCAAAAGTTTTTCAACGGTTGTGCAGAGCGGATAGAAAAAGCCGTGAAAAAAAGAATTGGTGAGCTTGTGATATGAAAATAGCAGTTGGAAGCGACCATCGTGGTTTCGAAGCCAAACAGCAAATCAAGGCTATAGTCAGTGAGTTGGGCCACGAATGCATTGATTTCGGCACCAACGACAGCAATCCGGTTGATTACCCTGACCCTGCTTATTTAGTAGCAATGGCAGTGTCAAAAAAACAGGCTGACAGAGCCATCTTAACCTGTGCAACCGGGCTCGGAATGAGCATAGCAGCGAACAAAATAAAGGGAATTAGGGCTGCGCTGTGCCACGATGAGCTAAGTGCTCAGATTTCACGTGACCACAACGATGCTAATGTCCTTTGTATATCAGGAGACCAAGTCGGAGAAGTATTACTGCGAAAAATAGTGGAGGTCTGGCTCGATACAGAATTCAGCGGAGGAAGACACGAAAGAAGAGTAAGGAAGATAAAGGCCATCGAGCAAGGCAAAGACCCAACAAAAGTTAAGAACGGATAGTATCTCGCCTCTGATATCCGCCTGTCAGAAGCAAATGTATCCCTCTCATTTTTCGCAGGTAGGTTGGTTTATAGGTTGTAGTTTTTTTATTTCTTTAGCTGGTATCTGAAGATCTTTTGATAGGGCGGGCAAGGAGGCCTGCTCTGTAATTTTACGCCAAGCTCTCAGCATAACACACAAAAAGCCACTTGCTTAACCGCTCTGCGCAGACAGAGCAAGCCCGAGCACATCCCAACTAAACGCTAAATAGCCTCTGGTTGTTAATAGCACTCTTGGACTTTACTGAATATTATTCACTGAGGACTATTAACTTTCGGCGGCCTTTGCCATCTCCGGGCAAGAGAATAAATTCGCAGATTGTCAAAAGGCATTTAGGAGCCGAGCCTGCAAAAGCCGGCTCAGCAGCCCTTCAGGGGGCCGAGAGTTCACTGACGGTAAGAATTCTCTTATGATTTGTGTCAAAAAGCAATATTGTTCAAGCATCAAGGTTGACAATCCGCTGTAAAATCTTATAATATAATTATATAAAGGTTTGTCTTTACAAATCTTACACCAAGAGAAACACCTTGCTTAGCCAGTCATGGTAGAGACAATTTGGTTTATAAACTGTGGAGTTAGCGGTAATTATGGTCACAGAACAACCTATTGATGATCGAACGAGTCTTGATCATGAGCCGGAGTTGGATAAGCTCCTCAGGGCTGCTATCAAAACTCGTGCAAGCGACTTACACCTAAAGGTAGGACAGCCGCCAAAATTGCGGCTCCAAGGACGGCTGAAGAACACTACCGGAGAAATAATGACCGAGAAAAGGATAAAAGAATTGGTCTTCGAGATACTCAGCCCAGCCCAGAAGGA
>CAYGBH010000307.1:0-5332 GCA_964348055.1 uncultured Pirellulales bacterium | reverse complement strand
CCTCCGCCGTAAGGCGTCCTGCGGAGGACTGATGTGAAACGGCTTGCGGTTTGCTTGAAGTTGATCGGCCCGCCGCCCCGCCTTGCGTCGGAAGACGCGGGGGCTGGCAAAATGGGGGCCCCTCGCAGGTTCTACAGTGAGAGAACAAACCGGACCAAATCGTTAATCTCATTGTCGGTCAGGTTGGACGTTCGCCCGTGCTTATCATCTGGGTTATGCGTTGTTAACATTTCTTTCATGGTCGCGGCCCGTCCATCATACAGGTACGGTGCGGTTCGCCAGACTTCCACTAAGGTCGGCGTATCAAACTCTACGTCTTTGTCCAGCCCCTTGCCGGTGCCCACATCATATTTCTGCAAATCCGTGTATAGCGGTCCCTTATGACATGAAGCACAGCCTGCCTTGTCAAATACCTTACGCCCTCGCCGGGCCGACCTGCTTAGTTTGCCCTTGACCAGATAGGGGCTCGGAACAGGTTTGAGCGACTTTAGGTACTCGTCAATCGCGATAGCGTCCTCTTCGGCATACATGGCAAAGAGGATGTGCTTGATTCCCGCGCGCACGGCTGTCTCGGCCCGGTCGCGCACACCTGTAATCATCACCGGCGGTGTTTTGTGCGCGAGCAGAAGGCTCTTTGTATTCTTTGGATTACCGATACCATCATTAAGCAGGTCCCAGTTCAGCGCGTCGGCCCGTCCGCCTCCCGGATGGCAGCTTGCGCAGCTCTGCCACCGCTGAAAACACAGCGAAGCATCGTTGAAGAGCATTTCTCCTCTGCGTCTACGTGTCATTTGTGGTCTTGGGCCGAGTGACAAACCTGTAGTTTCGGGTCTTGGTTTTTTGTCCATATCAACTAATGTTACGCTGTCCGTAAAATACTCGGCGACGTAAACTCGACGACCAACGACTGCAAGTGCACGAGGGCCTTTGCCAGGAAGTTTTACACGTCGCCGAATCCCGTAAAGAAAACTTAGTTCGTTAGGTATATTTGAAGAGAAAGTTGAATCATAACTGTCAGATGCATAGAGCACGTTTGACTTTTGCTGAGTCCTCTTTTCATTGGCGTGATAATTGCTGATTTTGTTCAGTAAAGCACGTGCATTTATTATGCTCAGTTCGTCGGTTCCGGCGTGCGTTACGCAGATATACTTGCCATCGCTTGTGCAGGCTATGGCCCAAGGATTGGCGGCGCCATCATCTACATCATCCAGAAGGACTGTATCAACCAACTGCTTATTCGTGACATCGATAATACTCAATGCGTTAGTATTCATCCATCCCCGCTCCAACTGGCTGGTGGGGACGGTATAACGGGCGAGTATGTGAGAGACATATACGTATTTGCCGTCGGGGCTGACAACAATGCCGCTAACGGCCGTACTTCCGTTCGGTAGAGAAATAGATACGTCAGTATCCATTTTTTTCGTGTTAATGACAGAGACCTTGCAGGCAACGAATTCGGCGTCTGCGGGGCCATCGGGAAGATGATTTCCGACAAAAAGCCATTTGCCGTCCGGCGTAACGTCGGCGGCGAAGGGTTCTCGCAAGACATTAATCTTGGCAACATGCGTGTTCTTCCCGGTATTTATCACCGAGACGTCGTTACTGAAACGATTACACACGTAAAGCGTGCCGTCATCGGGGCTCAGTACCGGCGAACGTGCACCGTGGCCAACCGGGATTTGTTTAATAATCTTATTGGCTCGGGTTTCAATAACACAGAGGCGTCCTCCCGGCCCTGCGCAGGTAACATAGAGCTGCGCACCATTGGCGCTTAGGGTAAGACCTGTCGGCTCTGAAGGGACGCGAATTATCCCTGTAATCTTGCCAGTGTCAGTATTAATTACCGCTACCTGTTTGGCTGTGGCCTCGGCTACATACAGCGTTTTGCCGTCCTTGTCCGCTATCAGTGCCGACGGTGAGAGATATTCGGCGCCGGTTTTAGTGACAAGCGTGACACAGGCCAAGCCTGCAAGCAGTAGAAACATGCACATCCACACCACTGCCTTGCTCATACAGTATTTGGTCATATTAGACTATCTCCATCGCTACCGGCTCAGGTCGATATTGTTGTCAGGCTTATACCACAGCGACCGCCAGTACGCCCGGTCGGTCGCATAGACGTCTATCTGGGCATCTGCGGGCTGGCGACGCCGGCCTTGATCATGCCCGCCTCCGGCGGGATCCTTCGGCAAGATTCCGTATCTTTTCATTTCGCGAACATACGCAGCTCGCGGTCTAAAATCCGGCATGTCGAATCGCTTTATCTCGTCGAGGTGTTTCTTGCCCGCGACGCACAGGGCCAGGATTTTCTGATAGTCCGGGTCATTGGTATCGGCAAAGACCGGCGCGTCCTGTGTCGGCTCGCCGTCTTCGCCGCTGTGTTTACACAGGCCATATCCACCGGCTTGGCTCGACAGCGGCGCCAGCAGAATCAATGACTTTGCCGGGCGGGTGAGATTGAATACCAGGTGTCGCGCTACGTATCCCGGCTGATTCTGCCACGGCGGTACCTTGCGGTTGTCGGACAGCGCCAAAGGCAGCGGCAGGAAGCCGGCATGGCAGGCGGCGCAGCGGCGCTTGATGACCTCGGCAGCGGCGATTGTGCTGGGCCACTGACGGTCGGACTGGTCCTGTTTGTTTTCGGCGTACCCACCGATCATACCACAGCCCAGAGCCGCATACGTGCCTGGATAAGGCGCAGCCGACTCAATCCAGTAACGAATCATATCCAGTTCGCCGGGCGTGGCCTTGACGTTGTAATGGCTGCCATTGAACTTCTTCATCAGCTCACTGGCACTGGTGCCGATGGACCTGGGGGCAAGATTGCTCTTTGGTTGATTGCGCCCGTCGGCGAACTGACCTCGCGTGGTCAGGGTGTAGTAGCTGTGGGAGTAAACTGGGCCGTGGTCGCCGCTAAGGATTACACCACCAGCCCACGGGCCGCCTTGCTCGTTTGCTTCATAGTCGTGGCAGCCAAGGCAGTGCCTGTCGAGGATTGGTTGAATATCCCGCGGAAAGTCAAACACATCTGGGATGCCGCCGATGCGCATAATTTTGCTCGGCGGGCGTCTGGTGGCCTGGAGCGTTCCTCGGCTCCTGTTTAGCGGCGTGCGAGTGCGCCGCTCATGGCAGCCGACACAACCGGTCGTCTCGCCGGGCATCACCGTCAGAAAGCTCTGCATCCGTTTTACCGAGTAGTTGTTTTCATCCAGGGCTACAAAAAACAGACTTCGCAGAGCAGGTACTTCCATGTAGGCCGAGCCATCCGGCTCAACGGGCACGGTGCCGAGAATCCGCTCCAGCGTAAATGTCCCGCCGTAGCTGATCGGCTCCATACCACCGGTATAATGGATTGGCATCGGCAGGGTTTCCAGCACGAGGAGCTTTTTGATTTGGCCTCGCTTGATGCCCTCCATGCGCCGGCCATGATAGATGTCCGTCAGAATCAGCCGGCCGGTTGCCTGTTTGAGGTCGACCCGCGGCGGGATTACCCGCTCGCGAGGTCTCGGTCGCAGCGGACGGGGTTCATGGCATTGGACGCCGGCCTCGACAAGCTCAGCCGGCAGTCGATAAATCTCATTTGTCTGGCCGCGGCCGTTCATTATCAGTAACCTTGTGCCCTGGACCACAAGGAAACAATCTTCTGAAAACGGATAAGGGTCACGGTAATTTTTTGCTTTGCTGACGAACCGAGCGGAAGACTTCTCATCCGGGCCTACCTTGGGTGTGACAATCGTTATCTGGCCGTCGTGTTCCTTCCTGCCGTGTCCTGGCGAAAACACTGCCACCACCTTTTCTGTTCCGGGTATAGGCTTGGCATCTATCATTACGATGCCGGGGTGCATATTCCCATAGTAAACCATTTGTCCGGTCCCATCGGGATTGGTCGTCCAGAGGTGGTGGTAGTGCACCTGGCTGCGGTCGATATACTCCCAGCGCATATACAGCACGCGGCCGTCCGGCAGCGGCCAGGGGGTGTTCTCATGCTCTCCGTTAGCGGATATTGGGCGGATGTTATTTCCGTTGCCGTCGCAACGATACAGTATTGCTACCTGCGTCAGCCAGCAATTGACCCAACGATTACAGCGGCTGGAGCAGAAAATGACCGAACCATCGGGCATATAAGTTGGTTCGATGTCGTTGTATGGCCCGTCGGTGAGCTGCTTGAGCCCGGTGCCGTCGGCATTTATCTCGTAGAGATGGTAGTTTTCTGAGCCGCCCCTGCGATAGGAAAATATGATTTTCTTGCCGTCATAATGCACCTGCGGGTCGCGGACGGCGCCTTCCGGGTCGTCCAGCAATGCAGTTACTTGCCCCGTTCGCAGATTTAGTTTGCACAGTCGGCCCATGGCTCGATATGCCTTTCGCTCTGCATTCTCTGCATAGTATCCAAAGTTGGCGTACCAGTGAGGATCGTAATTCAACTGACGGCAGGCAAAAATTATCTCATCGACGCCCGCCATTGGACCGGCCAGGAAGTGTTCGAGCGGCTTTGCTTTTTTCGGGCCAGTTGCTGATGGAGCGGCAAGACCTGAAAGTGTTCCAGAGAGGACGATAAAAAAAACATATGTTGCTTGTCGCTGTCTGGCTATCATCTTTGTCCCTATCTTCTGTATTGTTGGATAAGTAGACATCGATGCCGTTTGCTTACTCATATGGAGTTTTATCAAGCCTGGAGTCCTTGGTCGATACGACATACTCTTGTTTTGGCGTTTCTATTTCGCAAACGATGCGGAAACCAACATTGTGGACGCGCTGCCAGGCGGGGTAACTGAGGCGAAAAGCGGAACGGCATCGTTTGGGGCGGTCATGCCAGGAACCGCCGCGGACTACCTTTCTGCCTGCGTTATCCGGGTAATCGCGACCGTCATTAGTTTCGTAGGGATATGGTTTATATGTCGTTCGTGTCCATTCAGAGGCGTTTCCGTGCATGTCATGGAGACCCCAGGCATTGGGCCGATAGCTGCCTACGTTTGCCGTTGCCACGGCCCCGTCGTCAAAACGGACATCGCAGAGAACGTTTCCTCCGTAGACAGCCGATTCGAGGATGCCTTTGCCGAAGTGAGCGGTGATGTTTGATTCCAGGCCGCCGGTAGGGCCCGGGCGAACGCTGAGCGACTTATCAGCAATATTCGCCCATGCCGAGAACAAGCCCGCTTCGGCGTCGTAAGAGGGGCCCCGCCTTGCGGGAACCCAAAACGGCCCCGGCGAGCCGGCGCGACAAGCATACTCCCATTGGGCCTCCGTCGGCAGCGTGAACTTCATGCCGGTCTGTTGCGAAAGCCAGCGGCAAAAGCCAAGGGCCTGCTGCCACGATACCCGGACCACC
>CAYGBH010000306.1:0-5336 GCA_964348055.1 uncultured Pirellulales bacterium | reverse complement strand
CGCTCAATCTTTTAGGAACCTGACATGGAGGCCTGACAATGAATATCTTAGCTTTAGATCTCGGAAAGTACAAGACTGTGTTCTGTGACTACAATTCTGTAAATGGTGAGCATGAATTCGGGAAAGTCAAAACGACACCCCAGGCGATTCACGACCTGATTGTGGAAAAGGAGCCACAGACGGTTGTGTTGGAAGTCTGTAATATTGCTGGATGGGTGGTGGATATTGCGCGGGCGTTGGGAAAAGAAACAGAAACAGCAAACACTACACACGATGCCTGGCGTTGGAAGAACATCAAAAAGAAGAACGACAGAGAGGATGCTTTGAAACTGGCGAAACTATCAGCTATGAACCAATTACCCACGGTGTACATACCAACCAAGCAAGTAAGAGAGAAACGAGCCCTTATCAAATACAGACAGAGGCTGGTGAAGTATAGAAGAGGTATAAAGAGTGCCATTCGGGCAATCTTTTCCAGAGAAGGAATAACAACCGTCCCAAAGGGTAAAAAAGCCTGGTCTAAGGCCGGTCTACGATGGCTCAGAACGCATGCCAAACCTTTGAAGGAAATCGAAGATATTAGCCAATTATGGCGTGGTCAACTGCATGTTGAACTCGAAACGTTTGAGGCTATTAGCAAATCTTTAAAGAAAGTAGAAGATAAGCTCAATGAGCTGGGAGCCTGCGATGAACGGATCCAGCGATTACAGAGGATACCTGGTGTAGGTCCCAGATTAGCTGAAACAGTAGTGGCGTTTTTGGATGATCCAAAGAGGTTTGAAAATAGTAAGCAAGTTGGCTGCTATGTCGGTCTGACCCCGAGACAGTATCAGTCAGGTCAAACAGAGCACCAAGGGAAAATCAGCGGACAGGGCAATAAGGTTCTGAGGAATTTACTCGTTGAGATCTGCTGGGTTTCGCTGCGATACAATGCGTGGGCTCGTGATACATATAAGCGGTTATTAAGAGGCAGCCGATCGAGGAAGAAAATAGCTATTACGGCCTTGGCGAGGAAATTAGTTGTGAAGTGTTGGGTCATGCTCAGATATGAACAGGATTGGAAGAATGATATTGCCAAGAATGTGGCGTAGAAGTCAATTTCACCTCTGCCTTTCTTTCGTCGCCTGATCTTCTTACGAAGGCGGCCAAAGCGGACTTTGATGAAATTGTAGAATGTTAGCGTTATAGCCGGTTATGGAGATCCTTGAGGTTTTTAGGATGTTGAGTTTTAAGTTTGTTTTGATTTGTTCCCAACGACAACCCGAATTGAATCATGGGCTTAAGAGCCCGCTGCACGGAATGGGTGTCGTCGCACAATTTGATGGGACGCAGGTTTGAGACGAATAGAACTAACTGCGAAAACCCGAATAGAGGATTGAGCCGATCAACTCAAATTTTAGACTTGACAGGCCTGGCTTCATAGAGGATTCAATGGACGGTTCCGGTAGCATTATCACGAGCGGGCCGCAGGCACTGGCCTCATCAGAAAGGCATGCACTTTGCCGTTCTTGGTTATTCCGTAGCCGACAATCTGTCCCTGATTGTTGATGTCAAAGGCCTCTTTGATACATTTCCACGAATGGTCAGCTGGCAGGAGACTATTGAGGTCGACCATACCGTCGGACCTGGTCCACAGGAAGGCGTGCCAGTTGCCGTCAGGCAAGTACAAATACCCGACCACTTCTCCTGCGTCGTTGATGCCTTTGGCACCGCTGTGTCTGCCGCCGAATGAGTTGAGTGCGATTCTTGGATTGTCGGCAACTTCCCAGGCATTGCCGGAACTCCAGGAGCGTTCATCTTTGCCGTCGCCGAGGCTGCCAAGGTCAATCATGCCGTTCTCGCTGTCCCAGAGAAAGGCCCGACATATACCATCGGCATTATACGAGGCCCCGACCACTTCTCCAGTATTATTGATAGCATAAGCAAGGCTCTTTTCATTTCCGGGGAGTGTTCCAAGGTCGAGCATACCTTTCTTGCTGTCCCAGAGAAAGGCATGTTGTTGACCGTTGGCGATAAGCGAAGCTCCGACCACCTGACCTGTATCATTTATGCCGTAGGCCCGGCTGCCTTTGCCGCTGCCAATCACTCCCAGGTCGCGGATCGGTGTGGAGTGCTGCCAGAGAAATGCGTGATATTGGCCATCGGTGATTTCTGAGCGTCCCACAACCAGGCCGGCACCGTTAATATCATACGCCTTGGTATGTCCGCCAAGTGTGCCCAGATCCGTCATCTTTCCTTTCTGCCAGCGAAATGACCTCCAGCCCATTTTACCATTTGAATAGCCGACAACTTCTGTGGAATCGTTGATGCCCCAGGCCTGCATATCATTGCCGTCGCTGAGCGTGCCAAGGTTGGTTATGCCATTTTTGTTGTCCCAGAGAAAGGCACGGCGATCTGATTCGCCAACGATCAGGCCGGCGTTGTTGATGGCGTGCGCGATGCTGTAGTGGCCGCTGAGTGTGCCAAGGTCGATTATTGTATACTGAGATAGCACTGCAAAGCACCGGTCAGTAGAGAAAATGGCTGCAATGATTGCCAAGATCAGACAAGCGGATTCTGTTATCAATCGCCGCCTGCTTGTTGGGGCTGAGATTGCTGCGGTAGAACTCCTCACTGGTGAGGCAATCTGGGGCGGGCGTATCGTTTCTTTGATTTCAATAGCCGCATTTCCGATGTGTTGAAGCCGCTGATGTGGGTCTTTCTGTCCGCCTGATCCTATCACTGAGCCACCAAAAGACTTGGTCGTACCAAATCCATCACTGTTAGGCCGCGTATTGTCTTGTTCCTTCGCCTTGCTCATCGGCATTCTCCATTACTGCAAATGCCTTTCGGCGGCGCATACACAAAAGCTGTGGCCTCTTGGGAGCACAAACCGTGCGGAGTTGAATTATAGCATTTTCAGAGAACCATAGCAATTAACAAAGCGGGCGTCTTTACGATGTTCACTATAATACACCGTGAAGTCGAAGGGCTGTTCAGATAGGCTCTATTTGATATCGGTCATCCAGTTTTCGACAAATACCGCCAGGTCCAGTATGTCAACGGTACCGACGGGTACGCTGAGATCGCAGTACGTATTCCAATGAGGATCTCCCGGTTTAGTCAACCAGGCAGAAGCGAATATAGCAAAATCCGACAAATCAATATTGCCGTCTTCGTCTAGGTCCCCAGGCGGAGTCTCAGCCCTTGTGCCCTTTAACTTGATTAGTTCAATACCATCGCCCATCCCCAAATTCCTACTGTACTGCTTTTCCTGAGGATTATTCCAACGCTCGTGAACTCCCAAGCTCGCCAGAGAAATTCCGTCTTTATCAGGATCATAGAATGTCCCTGAAGGGGGATCGTGCGCCAGGGCTGCTTCGTGCAGATAATCCTCCGCACCGCCTTGGAGGCTGCCCGGCTTACCTGTTCCCCCGGTAACCACGTCCGGCCATTCCTCCAGCAGGAAGTCATACGCCACCGAGTCGATCGCCACCGGATCCAGCGAAGCAAAAAGACTCGATGGCCAGTCACTGCCCTCATCGCCAAACGGAGAGGACGTCCACTTATAAGGGTGCGAGCCCGCGTAGTATCCGGCATAAAGTCCGTCAATCAAGTAAAGCAGGGTCTTACCGCCCAGTTCCGGATGACCCATCATATCCACTAATGCTCGATAATACCCCCTTCCCGGTCTCCACTGGGCATTTGGTAAACTCAGATGCATGTCATAGTAATTGAGAAATCCTACATCCCGAAGATAATTGTTCGGACACCTTATCAGCGAACCATAATGGTTCTTTGCACACACAGTTATACCAGAGGAGTGGCCCTTCAATATCGCGAAATTAATTATGTAGTCTGCCTCTGCGAATGAGATGGGTATATAGTCCTGCAACTTAACGGCTGCATCCGGCGTACTCCAGTGAAACGGTACATCAGAGAACTCCACCCGCGTTCGGCCGAATCTGCCCGTATTGTCCAGATAGCGGATATTGGGGAATTCCGGATGCAGTATATCCCACAAATAATTCGGTACTCGGCAGGCTGGATCGCCTATGCTGATATCAAACGGGTCCGCTCCGACCGTCTCCACCAGATGTCGCAGCAGCGTGAGAATCATTTGGGGCGAATTGTCGATTGAGTTGGGATTTTTCTTGAAGTATGTCTCTCGATCACAGCTATTCCATTGGTCGTTGCAGGTGGTTAAGTTTATCTTGATGGCGATCTTTTCTCCCAGCCGATACCCGATGTTTCCTTTACCCCTGTTCTCATTGAAATATCGGAAAATCGCGTCCCACGCTACGGCGTCCGTGCTCTTGCCGGCGAGTTCCCGAATCGCCTGTGATACCATCTTTTCCACCACCGCCAAGTTGGTATGATAACGATCATACCAGTGTTCGGGTGAAGAGTAGCCGTCCCAATCAGTCGCGTTAGGGTCCCACACCCATACCACCCGCCCTGGGTAAATCCCTCGAGCCTCACCTATCGGCCCGTGAGGCTCCCGTTGCCCTTGCGCATTGGCCAACCGCTCCGGAAGATTGGTGAGTGACACTATCCCCATCACTCCTGCTAAGATCAGGCACAGACACGCCAACGCTACTCGAGACTCTTTCAGAAGCTGCTTGGCTTTCTTGAATGCAGTAACAGAGACCACTAGCCCCATAAGCCAGGCGACAAAGCCCGAGGCAAGCGGCATTGCAACGCGTTGACACGGATACGTCGCACGGGAAGGTTTCGGCACGACACGAACCAGAAACCAAATAAGCGCTGATAACCCTGTAATTGGAAGTATCCATCTGGCCCAATAACATTTCTTTTTGCCTCCGGGATACTTACCGCTCTTGGGGCAAAATGATGGTGTGGTTTTTTCTTGCATGGTATTTTCTCCTGTGTGCTCATCTTCGACCAAAATGCCGGAGTAGATATTATTATACAATATTGGCTGTGAAAATCACAGGTTCTTTGCAGAGAATTATTATCAATTGAGATTTCACAAGATGCGTTTATGAACACAGGCTGCCGAGTTAACAAGCTCTTCCTGTGCAACAGTTATCCTTCCTTTATAAACCTTGCGCCTGGAGCTATCAGAAATGTCGATATTCTCGTTTACGAAGGATGGAGGCAAGAACATCACCCACACACAATCGAATCACTTAACAACCTAATCGACCTCTACGAAGCCTGGAACAAACCAGAAAAGGCCGAAGAGTGGCGAGCAAAACTGCCGCAAACGGAAGCAGTGAGAGAGTGACATAGTACCCCCAAAAACACCCCCATTTTCACGAGCAAATCCATACAACCAACCTACAACCCGAAAGCCCGTTATCTCGAAATTTGAAAAAATCTTGACTCCATAA
>CAYGBH010000305.1:0-5349 GCA_964348055.1 uncultured Pirellulales bacterium | reverse complement strand
CCGATCAACTCAAATTTTAGACTTGACAGGCCTGGCTTCATAGAGGATTCAATGGCCTTTCGTGATGGGATGCTAATTTGAAGCAGTGACTCAACGACGATGGCAACAGTAGAAACAACAGCTCGTTTACACTCATCCACTCGGGATCAGAAAAAAGATTCTTTGTCAGCCTCAGTAGCCCATCCATAACCACGTGGTGTGCGTCCACCACCTTCGCCTTCTCCTTTTCCCATCGGAATTACAGGCGGAAGTGTGGCTACCCATGCTTCATAACGTTTTCGCATATCGCTGACTATATCGGAATGTTCTTTTGCCAAATTCTGCTGCTCTCTGGGATCGGCTACGAGATCAAAGAGACGCCAGCCGTCGTCATATTTGACCAGACGCCATTGTTTCCAGCGCATAGCCTTGAGATGGCGACGCGGTGCATCCTTCGGGTCGTCATTGCACCAGTAAAGTTCTTCGTGTGCGTCCCCGGTCTTTTCGCCTCGCAGATAAGGCAATAGATTCTTACCGTCACACCGTTTTGGCAAAGACTTGGCCACCACCGCAGCAGCTGTTGCATAGAAATCCATTGTGCACATTAGACCCTCATAGGTTATTCCCTTTGGGATCTGGCCAGGCCATGAGATGATCGTGGGTGTGTGAACCCATCCCTCATATTGGGTTCCCTCCCCTTTTCCCCCCCGATAGGGATCGGGGCGAGAATTGCTCCCTAGGCTTCCGCCATTGTCGCCCGTCAGTAGTATTAATGTATTGCTTTGGAGCTTGTGTTTTCGAAGTGCATCCAGGAGTCTTCCTATCGCATCATCGACGGCGATAAGGTTACCAGCCAGTGCGCGTCTTTTTCCCGTAGCTGTCGAACGCTTGCGATAGTGCTCGGGCGACTCCGAGTTGGGTTCGTGAATCGCGTAAGGAGAATAGTAGAGAAAAAACGGTTTATCCTTGTTTTTCTCTATAAACTCAACTAAATATTCGCCGTCGAGATCCGTTAAAAATCCCTTCGATCCATCCTGCTTTTTGTAGATATAGCGTTTTCCTTTTACTGTCGGCGGCATGCACGACACCTGGTCGAATCCGCGATCGAGCGGGCCCTGCTCCTTCGAACCGATATCCCATTTCCCTATCTGGCCCGTAACATAACCTGCGTCGCATAGGAACTCAGCCATAGTTGGGTGGTCATTGGGAATGGGCAGACCGCGTGCCATGCCGTACTTTCCGAACCTCTGGGTATACATGCCGGTGATCAGGCAGCATCGACTCGGGCTGCACGGAGGATTGGTGATATAGGAGTTCGTACATTTGACGCCGTTGGCCGCCAGCGAATCCATATGAGGCGTGGGAATGTCTGGACAGCCGAAGGCCCCCAGTTCGCCGTACGCCAGGTCGTCTATAAAAAGAATAATAACGTTGGGCTTGATGGATCTGGTTTGTTCTGCAAATGCTGGAATCGCCGATGCCGACGCAGCGATGACCAAGCCTTTTATAAAATCTCGTCTGTTCATACTTTTCACATTCTTCCATCTTTCTTTTAGTTCATTACCTGACATGTCCCATTTACACGGTGAACCGCTAAGCAGAATATACATTCCGGAAGTCAGATTTTCAAGCGCAGAATGACGTTCAAGACAGACCCTATCATCACCGCTGTTATCAGCTAAACCGTGAACGTTGGCTAATACGTCGTAACATGGATGTCTCAAAGAAAAACTTTTTGTGGTAATAAGAATTTTTGTGCTTGACTTTGAGCTCCTCATAGGTGGCCATTAACATGCAGGGTCTACAAAGGTGTGGCTATTTCGGAGCCGTTATTGCCTATCAAAAAAGCGCAGACGGATACCTCACAGCCCCTATCCCAAGACGACTCTGCGCCGCGCGGCAATGTCCTGTAGAAGAAAGAGCCCGAGGGAGGATGGGTGCTACGGCAGGAACTTCTTCGACGCTGCAAGCTTCTCGGGCAGGTAGTGTTCGATTACGTAGTTGAGGTCGTGCACTGCGAAGGCCTGTTGCTCAGCTCTAACCCCCATGTCGAGCAACTGCTGAATTGCGTCTTGCCAAGGCTTGTAGTGCTGCACAAAGGGATCGTTCTTGAGAGCATCTTCGGCCCGTTTGATGTCGACTTCTTTGAGCGGGTGCGTGGGCAGCTTGTAGTCGACGATGTCTTGGGGCGTGACGCCAAGGAACTTAGCGTTGGGCGCGCAGAAGTAGCGGTTGATATGCGCCGCGTTGCCTGAGCCAACTTTAAGCGTGCGGTAGATGTTGAACATACCGTACGGGTCGCAGTCCACGAACGCGTACACGGGCAGCTTCAACTCGTCGGCCAGTCGCCGGATAAAACGTCGACAGGCACGAGTAGGCACACCGCCCATAGAGACGAGGATGCAATTGGCCTTGCGCCAGTAGCCATGCTTGACCAGACGTTGAAACATGCCCGCAGTCTCAATAGCGAGCACAAATTTGGCTTTTGTCTCGAACTTCAGATGCTCCACCGAAATTGGGATCGAATATGCCCCTGAGCCGAATTGCGTGCAGTCGATGCGCAACTTTCTGCCTGTGTCAGAATCACGGTCGATGACGACGAGCTTGCCGGCGATCTCACCTCCCTTTTCCTCAGGTATGAATCCGAGCTGCTCGCGGTTAACCTCGAATAATGCCTCTATGTCGTCAATCACAGTGTCCGATTCAGGCTGCTCGTCAAAGCGTGCGTCGTCCCAGTTCTTGGACACGTAGTACGCCTCTCGCTTGGTCATGATTTCGTCGTCTTCGACGAGGGTCTTGGCTTGGGACATCATCCGCAAGGTCTGGGCAAAGGTCTTGACCGTAGCTACGGTAAGCGTGCGTGTCTTCTTCTTGCCTTTGAGTTCCAAAAAACCTCTCTTCGGGATATACTTCACGTTGCTCAGTGTACGCAGCGGGAATGACAAAGTTGGTTTACTCCTGTGCTGGATTTTGGATTGAACCAAAATAGCCGTTTCTTTTATCCGATTGGCAACCTTGCTCACGATCGGCTCCTTTCGAGGACGTCTGTTAGCTGTCTGACCACGGTTTTTTCTTGGCGGTTGGAGAGTTCCAAAATTTCCCGCAACGCAATGGCGATATGGGGGATGTATTTCTGGATGAAGGCCTTCTTACGCTCGGATTCCGCAGCCTTGCGCCGCCGTCGGACGAACTTGGCCAATTTGCGTCCACACTCTTGCAGTGCGAGTCGGATCTCCTTGATGATCTCCGGATAGTGGGCAATGGCCTCTTTACTCTCCGATGTGAAGGGCACCCACACGGATGCCATGTGGACCATTATGACGAGCGGTCCAGTCGGCAGTGCTCCTGCAGATTGCTGCAGCGCGTAATTGCGCCAACCCGTATCGAGTACCGAGCGGGTGATTGCGCAGGCCGACTGCTGGTAGAGGAGGGGCACTCGATTGGCGTAACGTAGCACGCGAGCAAGGCCGTCGGCTTTCAGGGAACCGCCATACACCAGGCCCGCTTCTATCTGAAAAGGATTGCCACGATAAACGGCGGGTGGTCGTGTGACTGCGGTGAAGAAGTCGGCCTTAATCTGCTTTTTTAGACCGGCTAAGAGCAATTCGTCGCCGATCGGGCTGAGGCAGTCCGTGGGCGGATTCATTATCCTTGTCTGATTGATGGCCTTAAACAGACTGTCGGCTTCCTGCCTGGCAATACGCGATGGCCGAGAGCGCTCGGATACCTTTGCCTTTTCACAGATAGTCTTTGCCACCTGGCTACTAACGCGAGAGAAATCGGAATGAAGGAACGACTGCAGGGTGCGCGCCTTGGTGTCGTGGAGCATCTTGATGAGCACCCCCAATTCAACGCCGTAAGGGTGCGGCTTAATCTCTCTAGTCTGCTCGGGCAACTGTTTCGACGCACGCTTATACACCTTTGTTTCACCGTCCGGCGTTACGAACTGAAGCGATACGTGAGGGTTGGCGATAGCTGTCTGCTCGAGATACTCTTCTACGGACTGGCGCCCCTTCTGAAACTTGGCCTCCAACTCGATCTCCACCTTGGTGCCCCGTTGGACCGGCCACTCCATGATCTCATCTGCAATAATGCGGGGCTCGTTCTTCTTGGCGTCGATCTCGAGTTCGTAGTGATGCCCAGGGTGATTACGAGAGATCTTTGACGTGATGGTAATGGGTTTGCCAGTCGTCAGTTGACCGTACATACCAGCTGCGGATATACCGATGCCCTGCTGGCCTCGAGACATCTTGAGCCGGTGAAACTTCGACCCGTAAAGCAGCTTGGCGAAAATCTTGGGAATCTGCTCCTTGAGGATACCCGGCCCATTGTCTTCGATGGTTACCCGAAAGCGATTTTCTTCCTCTGTGGGGGCGATGATGATTCGGACTTCCGGCAATACGCCCGCTTCTTCGCACGCGTCCAGGGAGTTATCAACTCCCTCCTTTATGGTCGTTAGCAACGCCTTGCGAGGGTTGTCGAAACCAAGGAGGTGCCGGTTTTTCATAAAGAATTCTGCAACTGAGATATCGCGCTGTCGCTGTGCCATGTCCTCGGCGGTCGAGTGGCGAGGTTGCTCCTTGCTGGGAGCTTCTTCGACCACTTCTTTGGTTGCCTTTTGTGCCCTTGACTTGGTCTTTTTCGAGACGCGGCGTGCTTTCTTTGTAGTCTTCTTCGTGGCCTTTTTCCCCGCCTTGCTGCCCGCCTTTCTTCCATGTGACTTGGTTTTCTTTAAGGCGCGACGTACTTTTTTAGCAGCCTGCTTGGTTGCTTTGGGCTTCGACTTTGCCCGCTTTTTTTTGACTTTTATCATAGAGTCAACTCCTTGACCATATGCAGGGCCGGGCCAGACGCCATAACCATGTGTCGGGCACCAACCATGTGGAGACCGGCCCTTTTCAGTGGCTCTGGTCATAACACAAAGGAACTCTTACGTCAAGTCTGCATTGTGCAATCTATTGAATGCTGACAATTTCTCTCGAGATCTTACACTGTGGATAGTCTTAATCTGACAAAGAGAACTATAGAAGGCAGACGTGCATGAAAAATGAGGAACGCGTCTATTTCTGTTCAAAATGCGGACACACAATGCCACGTGGCGAATAGGCATACGTTTTTCATGAAGACACAGTCTGTTTGAAATGTTAACAACGTGTTTCGAGAAGTCTACCAAAATCTTTCGGACCGGTCCCAGCAGTTCATCATGCCCAGAGTGGGCGGCTGAATCACCCTCTCAATGGCCCCATTTGCACGAGAAAATCTATACAACCATTCTACAACTATACAACCCCTTATCTCGAAATTTGAAAAAATTATGACTCCATAAGCACTGTAATAATAGTACCTTATGAAAATGTCGAAATTTGCGCA
>CAYGBH010000304.1:0-5387 GCA_964348055.1 uncultured Pirellulales bacterium | reverse complement strand
GCGACAGAACAGGCGCCAAGGAGATTCTCAATTCCATACTCGGGACGATATTGTTTAAGACTATCGGGGACATTGGAGTCCTCAAGGCAAGACTGCTGGAGCTGCTGAGTATTCTGAGCCGCTCGGCTGTGGAAGGCGGAGTAAATATCGACGTTATGCTTGAAAAGAACCTGATGTTCGTAAACAAGGTGATGCAAATTAACAACCAGGAGGATTTGTGTGCGTGGATAAGTACGGCGCTGAACGAATTTATCGAGTTGGTCTATTCTTCGCAGGATGCCAAGAAGGTAACGCAAATCAGGCCAGCCATAAATTATATCGACGCCAACTACAACAAATCGATAACCCTTGCCGACGTGGCAAGGGCTTCGCATCTGAGCGTTTCGCGGCTGGCTCATCTATTCAAGGAGCAGATGGGCATCACTATCATAGATTATCTTACAAATGTTCGGATAGAGCGAGCGAAACAACTGCTGCTGGCGACCGACCAGAATTGCACGGAGGTTTGCTTCGAGATCGGGTATAATAATCAAAGCTATTTTACCCGGACTTTTAAGGGCCTTGTCGGGATGACGCCGCGCCAATTCAAGGTCAGAAACCAGCGAAAAGAGAAGATTTCTGCACTTTTATAAACGTATTGCCTGAGCAATAGCAATCTGCTACAGCGCTGGTTGCAATGGTTTTTGAACACGCGAGAACTCTTATCTTGACATTTCAACGCTGCTTACCATACTATCGGTGCTTATCGGCAATTATGTAAGGGGCAATGCTGAGAATGACGAATTGCGGGAATTAAGATATATGGCCAGGCACATTGCTATCTTGGGTTCAACAGGGTCGATTGGTAGAAATGCGCTTCGGGTAATCGATGCGCTTGGGCCGCAGTACGCAATCGTTGCATTGAGTGCTCACAGTAATGCCGAGTCGTTGGCTGCGCAAACAAGACGATATAAGCCTGAATTTGTTGCTATCACAAATGCTGATTATACAGAGCAGCTTGCTGAATTAGTCAGTGATTTGGATGTTGAGATCCTGGCTGGGCCGGATGCTTTGATAGAGATTGCACAGCTCCAAGAGGTTGATATTGTTCTTACCGCGGTTGTTGGTGCGGCGGGTCTGCCTGCGGTCCTTGCCGCTGCCAGGTGCGGCAAACAGCTTGCTATCGCCAACAAGGAGCCGTTTGTTATTGCAGGTGAGCTACTAAGAAAAGAAGCAAAGGAAAACGGCGGTACTATTCTACCGGTGGACAGCGAACATTCAGCCATTTTCCAGGCCATGCAGTCCGGCCGGCGCGAAGAAGTCAATAAAATCATCCTGACGGCTTCCGGCGGGCCTTTTCGACAGGCCTCCGCTGAAGACATCCGAAACGTGACACTGGAGCAGGCCCTATCGCACCCTGTCTGGGATATGGGGCCGAAAATCACCGTTGACTCGGCCACGATGATGAACAAGGCATTCGAAATTATCGAGGCTCGCTGGCTTTTTGATATACCGGTGGAGAAAATACAGGTTTTGATTCACCCTGAATCAATAGTCCACTCGCTCGTCGAATTTGTGGACGGCTCGGTGATAGCGCAACTCGGAACTCCGGATATGTGTCTTCCAATTCAATATGCTTTGACGTATCCCGCACGCGTCGCCGGGATTGCTGAGCATCTCCGGCTCGAAGAAATAAGGAAACTTACGTTCGAGAGACCAGATTTGGAAACGTTTCGTGCGCTGTCATTAGGTTATGAGGTTGCGCGAACAGGCGGCACGGCTGCGGCTGTTTTCAACGCCGCGAACGAGGCGGCTGTGCAAGAGTTCTTGGCCGGTAGAATTAAATTTGTTAATATAGTCGAACTTGTCGAACATTGCCTGAGTAAGCATGATGTGAAAACAAATGTGTCGCTCGAGGAGCTGCTCGAGGCCGACGCCTGGGCGAGAAGAGAAGCCAGGGTCGGTGTAAAATGAAATAAGAGAGGCTATTGAATGACTAAACTTAAAGGTTTGCTGGATAAATATTTTGGTAAGAATTCCCGCTCATTGTTGTGGTTTATTGTTTTCGTCGCAGTAGTTTATCTAATTGTCCGAAACATTAGTACTTTCGGTTATTTGCTAGTAGTCGTGATGGGTTTCAGTGCGGTGGTTTTTATCCACGAGTGCGGTCATTTTATTCTTGCCAAACTGTCCGGGATAAAGGTCGAGACGTTTTCGATTTTTTTACCACCGATTTTGTTAGGTGTGAGAAGGACACCAAATGGTCTGCGGTTTCGCATACTGCCTAAGTTCTTCCCAAGAGAAAACGACGAATCGGATGATGGCTCACTGAGCTTTACGGTGGGTAAGAAGGGCAAGGCAGGTGAGACAGAATACCGCATTGGTCTTATCCCAGTGGCGGGATATGTGAAAATGTTAGGACAGGAGGACACCGGTGCAGACAAGATTACGGACGACCCTCGTGCTTTTCCGAACAAACCCATTGGTGTTCGCATGGCGGTAACAGTCGCGGGCGTTGTGTTTAATGTGATTGCTGCTATTGGTATTCTTATGATGGTTTACCTTGTCGGCATAAATCGGTCGCCCGCTGTGGTTGGTGGTGTGGTGCCGAATTCGCCCGCGGAGCGAGCAGGCCTGAAACCAGGTGATGAAATAATGGAGATTGCAGGCAAAAGTGACAATCTGGACTTTGGCAATATCTTAATTGCAGGGGCTTTGTCGGATGTAAACGAAGTAGTTGCGCTGAGAGTAAAACACGAGGACGGCTCTGAAGAAGATTTAGCACTTGTGGCAGAGCAAATGCCAGGGGAGACAATAAGGCGTTTCGGTATTGAGCAAGCATGGAGTCTGACCATCGCAAAGCTTTTTGAAGATGATGCTAACGACTTATATTCTAGGACCGGTTTACTTGCGGGCGACCGCATCAAGTCTGTCAATGGCATAAATGTAAAAAGCTATTGGGAATTGGCTGAAATAGTGCAAAGTGCTCTTGTGCCGGAGGTAACGTTGTCAGCCGAGCGAACCAGGGACTCTGGCGAAATTGAGTCAATTAAATCGCAAATTCGACTGAATTTGAGTCCAGTTAAGAATTATGATATTGAGACTGAATCCGACCTTGGCCATATTTATTCAATTGTTCCACGCCTGTTGATAAGCGCTGTTTCAGTCGAGCAGGTTTTGACTGTCGGTGATACCGGGCCTTCCCTGCAGCGTGGAGATATAATTCTTGCGGCTGGTGATGTTGAGAATCCCACGTTTAAGGAGCTTCGTGACGTTACTGCAGAACATGAGGACAAAGAACTGTCCATCAAGGTATTACGTGTGGACGCCAGTGGCGTTGAAGAGACCCTTACAATTATAGTTAAGCCCAAGCGTCCTCGGGGCAGTGACAGGGCGTTAATCGGTATTGTGCCCGTGCTTGATACTGAGCATCCGGTTGTTGCCAAGACCATCACTGCTGAAGGTGGACCGGCGAAGCTGGCTATTCCCCGCGGTGCCACGATAATGGCTGTTGACGGGGAGGAGGTGTCAAACTTCTATGATGTAATCAGAGAAATTAGTCGGTATCCCGCTGAGCATATCACGATTGATTGGCGAATTGATAAGGAAACGGCTGGAGACGTTGCTTTGAATGTAGGTACCGACGGAGAGTTTATCACCGTCAAATCAACTTTCGCTGAGCTTCTTCCGTTTGAGAATATGAATAGACTTTACAAGGCCAGCGGGCTGGTTGATGCCTTTACGATGAGCTGTAAGAAAAGTGTTTGGTTTATTATTCAAACCTATGTTACCTTAAAGGGGCTTTGGGCCAGAAATATCAGTCCGGAAGCACTAAGCGGGCCAGTAGGTATTGTAGCGATAAGTTATAAAGTTGTTGAGCAATCAGCTCTTAATTTTCTATATCTGCTTGCGTTCATAAGCGCGAATTTAGCAGTTATAAATTTCCTGCCTATCCCGATTGTGGATGGTGGAGTGTTTGTTTTGCTGATTATCGAAAAGATAAAAGGTGGGCCGGTAAGTACCCGCGTCCAGGAGATAATATCTTATGCAGGTCTGATTCTCATTGCTGCAGCTTTTCTGTATTTGACCTATAACGATATTGTTAATCATCTTCTTCGTTAGACGATTATCCGGCACCAATCTCCAGCGCTGCGTGGCTATCAAAGCAACGGGTTCATCTGTAGCCGAGTCAAAGAAAGACCAATAGAGGGGAAAGATATGGAAGAACTTTCATGTTGACTGAAGAAAGGACTTGAAAGTGATGGAAACGCTATTGGAAAAACCATCTTCGCAGAGTTATCACGAAGGTATATTCAGCACTCTGAAGGAACAAGACAGCCAGATCTATGAACTGATAACGAAAGAGTACGAAAGGCTGCAAAACAGCCTGCAGCTTATCGCTGCGGCGAATCAGTGCTCAAGAGCGGTGTTAGCGGCTCTTGGCTCGGTCGTTCAGAATAAGACTGCCGAGGGTTTCCCCGGGGCCAGACACCATGGGGGCTGCGAGGTTGTCGACGACGTGGAGAAACTGGCCCTGGACAGAGCCAAAGAAGCCTTCGGCGCCAAGTATGCAAATGTACAACCTCATTCCGGCAGCCAGGCCAACCAAATTGTCCTCGCCGTGCTACTGGAGAGAGGAGATAAAGTATTGAGTCTTGGCGTAGAGCAGGGGGGACATCCATCGCATGGAGGGCCGGGCTCGCTTGCAGAGAAATTCTTCAAAATAGAAAACTATTATGTCGATAAAACAAGTTTTCTTCTGGATTACGATGCTATTAGAGAGCAAGCAGTCAAGGCCAAACCCAAGCTGATTATGTGCGGTGCCAGTGCTTACGCAAGAAAGATAGATTTTAAGAAATTCAGAGAGATTGCGGACAGCGTCGGGGCATATCTTTTGGCCGATATCTCACACATTGCGGGATTGATAATGGCTGGCGCACATCCTTCACCGATAGATTATGCGCATTTTACAACGACAAGCACATATAAGGCGGGTGGGCCCAGGGGCGGCCTGATATTAATGGGCAAAGACTACGACCTGCAAACAAAGGTCTCGGGCAGGGATATGCCGTTATGGAAACATATTCAGGAGGCGACATTTCCAGGCGTGCAGGGGACGCCTTATTTTAATCATATAGCGGCAAAAGCGGTTTTCTTCAAAGAGACACTTTCCGATGAATACAAAGCCAGACAATTCAAAATCATAGAAAATGCGAAAAGGCTGGCAACTGATTTGTTAGATTTGCGATATGATGTGCTTACGGGAGGGACAGACAACCATATGATTCTGATAAACATGGAGAATTCCCGAGAAGCTTTGACGGGAACTGCAGCGCAAAAATGTCTCGAAGAATGCGGTATAATCGTCGATATGATGAAGCTGCCTTACGATGGGAAGCCAGCTCCGA
>CAYGBH010000303.1:0-5391 GCA_964348055.1 uncultured Pirellulales bacterium | reverse complement strand
TCAGGCTCTTGATTGATGTTGGCACTGGCCGAGAAGACAAAGACGGTACCGAGAGCCATCAAGAGAACAATAACCACAGCAATACAATCGACGAGCGGATTGTCGCTTATCGTAGTAAACATCGTATTCTGCCGTACTTAGAGCAAAAAAACAGTTTCCTTCGGCTACTCATATCAGCCTCTTTAAATGTATTTTTCGGCTTATTGGAGCTGATAGCAGTAGAAATTTCTTCGTTGACGTCAAGTGGCTAATCTGATATAAATAAAATCGTTGGAGCTTGTGCCCGTGCAAAGCCTGCCCTGAATTAGCCGTAGCCCTGAGCGCAGTCGAAGGGGTAGCCGAATGGGTGGGCATTGGTGGCTCTTACTCCTCTGACGTTGGGTCGCTGCTGAAACCGCTTCGCCCAGACGAGCGGCTAAGCCGAGATAGGAAAGGTGGGGTCCCTTCTAATCTGTTGAAACGACATACGTTCGGCCAGGCTCTGTCTCGAACTGAAAAACATTTTCTTCGGGTGTGGTGGCCCTGATTGGCCGGCCTTTACATGTTATCCGGACCGGGGCATCGGTGCGGACTCTGCACTTATTGCCAAGTTTGGAACGGATTACACTGCTGGTCAGTCTGCCACTGCTCCAGGCAATGTCCACCTCGAATCCTCCGCGGGCACACAGGCCTTTTACAGAGCCTTCGACCCAGGACTTTGGCAAAGCGGGCAGAAGATGGATTTCGGTTCCCACAAAGCAGGGTCCCCTTCAGGGCCTTTAGCTGTCTATTTCTCACGTTCAATTCCTTTTCGTACCTGGTCAATCGTGGCTCGGGGACCAGCGGTTTCTGGCAAGATACTGGGCAGGGCCCCCATTTTGCGACTTATGGCAAAATGGGCCCCCAACAAACGTCCGATAAGGCCGCCGGGGTTGTCGACAATTTTGTCATGTATGGGATAATAGTAATTACTAAGCGTATTTTTTGCAAGCTTACGCCCTCTTGTCCAGGAAAACCACCCCCGCGGTTTGCCCCTTAGGGAGGGGGCGGGAATCCTGCCAAATTTAATGCAAAACACGTTTTGTTTACGACTGAATGATTTATATATTTTTAATAGGTTTCCTTTACTGGGAAATGGATGCCCAAATATCATTTAGGACCTAAACAAAGACTCTGTACATATAAAGTACGAGGTTGACATGAACAAGGCAGAAACGCTACGCGAGGCGGAGACAAAGAAAATCTTGCAAGCTGCGATTGATAAAAAAGTACCCGCCACTATGTCATATTGGTCCAAGGGCAAATGGCACATCACGAAAGTGTTGCTTGCCAATCTTGAGGCTGAGAGACTTAATGTTGAAAGTGCCAGCCCGCAGAAAGAACCAAGCCCGATAAATATACAAGTCAATCAGCCGGTCGGCATATCGTTCAGGTATAAATGTGGTAAGTTTGTTTTTGACACAACTGTGGTAACCTCCAAACCGGCACCAGAGCAGGCTAGGCAGGGGATAGCACTTGCAGTGCCGAACCGCCTTGAGGCGGTCCAGAGAAGAAGCTACTGCCGTGTTAACGTGCCCGAATCGCTGAAGGTCAATGCGCTGCTGTGGCATCGCCGTAGCGAGCGTGACGCAAAAAACCGGATGCAAGGTATGTCGGAGGGGATACACAATTATTGCAAGGGCAGACTTATTGACATCTCCGCCGGCGGTGCACGGGTCGTAATCCCTAACCCAAACGGTGTGAGCCAGGACTCTTTTGGTGCAGCAACAGCGGACTTTAAGAAAGGACAGTTTGTCGGGATGCGATTTACCCCTATGCCTTATGAAAAGCCGTTGGTGTTCAACGCCCAGATTATAAACGTTTTGCAGACCGCAGACGGCAAAAGTACCTCCCTCGGATTGCATATTGTTGGTCTGGAAGCAAGCCCTGAAGGTCGCCAAGTTCTGACCCGACTTATTAATATTGTCCAGCGCTATTATCAAATAAATCAATCCCGCGCCAGGTGGCGCAGGATATGCAGCTGGTTCCGGATGCCGCAAAGCAAATCGATTATTGATAACTGATTACTAAATTATCATTTATCAATTATCACTAATTCTACTGTCGTCCTGCCCGGTAATTTGGGCTTCGTTAGCGGCCATCAAAGCCGGATGCTGTGCCGCCGGGACGAGATTGCCTCTATTGCGGATTACTTTGTAATAAAGCCATTTCACAAAGCTGCTTGCCGCAAAACCACAAAAAGCCAATACCATCGCCGTTGGAAGCTTGCATACATAAACAAAGGCAAGGAGCAACAGTATCCTTATAAGATGCGCGAAAGGTTTTTTCCCTTTTATGTACTGATTGAGGACATGCGGATATCGAATCCGGCTGACCATCAACACCGCTATGCCTAAAGCCAGGGCCGGTAAAGTGTAAATAATAGCGTTATCGCAGACAGTGTAAAGCCCGGTGTTCTTGTCTATAAATTCCGGCAGTGCCTCCTGATGAAATATTACCAGGCTGACTATTACACCGGCGGCCGCAGGGCTGGGCAATCCCACAAAGCTCATGTGGGCCGTCTCATCCTCCTCGTTTTCCACATTGAACCTGGCCAGCCGAATGGCCGCACAACTCATGTATGCCACGGCTGCCAGCCAGATAAAACGGTGAAGAAAACTTTCACCCGTAAAGCCAACCGATTCGAGCTTGGGGTCCAAAATCCGCAGTATCAAAAACGCCGGCGCAACACCGAAGCTGATTATATCGCAGAGACTGTCGAGCTGGCCGCCGAAGCTGGAGGTGTTATGGCTTATTCGCGCGAGCCGGCCGTCGAGCATGTCGGCCAGCATTGCCAGTAAAACCATATAGCCGGCCTTGACGAATTCTCCTTCGCTGGCGAAGATAATGGCCGCAAAACCGAATACCCCGTTGAGAATGGTTATCAAAGACGGCAGAATAGTGACGGATTTCAGCCGCTGCCTTCGCACTCGCCGCAGAAGACTTTTTTTAGCGGCTTTGGTTTTCAATCTCGGCATTTCTCGTACCTCGTTATTTGGTATTCGTTATTCGTACCTTACAAGAGCAGTAAGACCTGCTTTGACCTTGTCACCTGTTTGGACCAGGCACTTTGCGCTTTGGCGAACAGGAACATACAGTTCCGTCCTGGAGCCAAATTTTATCATCCCAAACTTCTCACCACCAGTCAATTCTTGGCCCTGGCTCACACCACAGACAATCCGCCGGGCGACGCTGCCGCTGATTTGCCGGACAATCAGCCGGTCTTTAGGACTATCGGTCCTGACCAGGGCCAAGTCATTGGACTCATTGACCCGTCCGGACTGTGGATTCATTGCGTTTTTGTATTTGCCTTTTCGGTAGGTAATTTTTTCGACTCTTACATTACACGGCGCGCGATTAATATGGGCGTTGAAGATACTTAAGAATATCCCGAACCGCATCGCATCTCCGCCCCCCCCTTCTTGCTCTCGCAAGAAAGTAGGGGGAGCCTCTACAATCTCAATATCTGTTATCCGGCCGTCAGCCGGCGCTAATAGCAGATTCCTGTCCGAAGGACAGTGACGTTCAGGGTCGCGAAAAAACGCCAAGACCCATATCAAGGCAACGGCCAAAACCGCTTCTGCCGAAACAATAGCCCAGGCAGGCAAAAACAGGACAGCTACCAGCAGGTAAGCAATCATCACTGCAAGCACTGCCGCAGGAAAAACAACCACCTGCGGCCAACCATATTTGGTCAGCGGAATCCTCATATAAAAAGCTAAAAACTCAAATCTAAAAACTATGGAATTGGAGCCTCAAAGCCGACACATAGGCTTTTGGCAGTCCAATTTAGCAGTTTTACACTTTTCCAGCGGTCAGTCAAGACCGTTAGAGACTTTTTCCGTTGGGTCTCTGGCGGGGTCAATGAAAAAGGCCGACCCTGTGGTGTCGGCCTTTCGGAGGAGGGTGATGACGTGTAGAATGCCCAAAGCCATCTCAGCAACAGCACATAATCTCTGCTCCTATACTTATAGACGCAACAAGGTCCGAAAAGTAACGGGATTTTTCCAAAATTTCTCAAAAAATACTGAAAATCCTTAAAAAAAAGCGAAAGCCGAGCCAAAAGCCCGGCCTCTGAGACTTTGCCCCAATGCAAACTGAGCGGCTTATGGTGTCCCGCCGTGAATTCGTCACCGGCCAGGGCAGCCATACGATGAAACGGCGCTTGTACACAGACAATGAGGGCGAAAGTGGCGGCTGCGGCACCCATCGTGTGCATGGAGGGGGCAATAGTAACCCTACTGACGCTTGTGGTTTTACAAGCACACACTATAATAGTGGATAATTGATAGTCGGTCTAAATAAAAAAAGGGATAGAGATATGAAAGCCAGAGGGAGAATGGTTGCGCTGGTTCTCAGTATTAGCTTTTGTGCTGTGACATGCAATGACCGTGACGTTGATACCGCTGATAAAAGGCCAAAGGCCCCAACATTGTCGAAGTACTACGAGCCCTATGAATCGGATATCAAGCCTAATTGTCCGGGCTATAATCTGCCGTTGGATCTGAACGATATTGTCAACATAAGTAAGACTAAGCGAGTCATCGAGTTCGACTCCATTTCATATCTGATCCGTCAAAATGGCTTTGCCATCATGGAACTGAAGACTTACTCGCTACTTGGCCGCATAGCCAGCTTCGATTTTGTCAGCAATTACAAATTCTTTGGGGAGAATAGTATTCTTCCTTTCGTTACGTCTGACACGGGGCTTTACCTTTACCACGTTCTGTTTGATGAGACGCTTAAAGACATAGAAGAGCGTCAGTTCCTCCCGGACATAAATGAACTGACTAACGCGCTACTGGATGATGCCTTGGAGCAGTACGAACAACTCAACGGCGATCTTAAGGAAGCTGCCAATCGAAATGTCACCTATTTGGCTGTGGCACAGAGACTAATTGATCCCACAGCGCCCATCCCTGAATTGGTGGATGACATAGTGGTCAACGAATTGGCCAAAATAGAAGCACATAGCGGATATAACCAAAGTGATATCTTTATCTATAAGGAGGACTACTCGCAGTATGTACCCAGAGGGCATTACACACAAAGCGGGGCCCTCAAGCGCTACTTCAAAACTATGATGTGGTACGGCCGTATGGCCTTCCTGCTCAAAGGTGGAGCCGAAGGATTAATCAGTGAGTATGATGCTAAGATCCAGACTCTGCAGGCGTTATTGTTGGCTACGTCCCTCAAGGATGTCCGTCTCGGTGACCGAACCGGACTTAGCCTCTGGGATCGCCTCTACACAGTAACAACCTTTTATGTGGATCTTGTGGATGACCTGACACCATACGATTATCTGTTGGCTTTGGATCAGGTGTTTGGAAGTAACTTTGTGTTGAGCGATTTAGATGATGAAAACAACCTGTT
>CAYGBH010000302.1:0-5410 GCA_964348055.1 uncultured Pirellulales bacterium | reverse complement strand
CGGCGATGAGTTTTAATTCGAGTTTTATATTTCTTTCCTGGCCTTTTTTGCCGGGTTCGGCATGTCTCGGTGTTTGATTGGTTGGCGTTGCAAAGGCCTTGTTGCCTTTTCCGCCTCTTCCACCACGGCAGATGCGCACTTTCATTGCGACGGCGTCGAGGTCTTTTAGAAGCAGGTTCAGGTCAGAATCGTAGATGAGAGTGCCCGGTGGGACATTGATAATCAGGTCCTGGCCGTTTGCTCCGTGTTTGTTGCTTCCTGAGCCGGGCTGACCTTTTTGGGCCTGCCAGTGATGTTTGCCAGCAAAATCCACCAGGGTATCGAGGTTTTCCACGGCCTGGAAATAAATGTTGCCTCCTCTTCCACCGTCGCCGCCGTCGGGGCCACCCTTTGGGACGTACTTTTCACGCCGGAAGCTGACACAGCCATTGCCGCCGTCTCCTGCCTTGACCCAGATTTGTGCCTCGTCAATAAACATGTCTCGTATCTCGTCGCTGGTATTTCGTATGTCGTATTATGTCATTGCGAGCGAAGCGAAGCAATCTAAAACGCAAGGGATGAGATTGCCACGGCCTGCTTCGCAGGCCTCGCAATGACAACCGGTATATAAAAAAAGGATGGCGTAGAACCATCCTTATTTATCTTACCGTGTATATTTGCTTTTTGTCAAACTACGTGAACTTTTCGGCCCTGGAAATGCACTTGTCCATCTGCAATGGCGAATAACGTGTAGTCCTTGCCCATACCGACATTGGAGCCGGGAAAGAATTTTGTTCCGCACTGGCGCACGATTATCGAGCCGGCCTTTATCTGTTGGCCTGCGAACAGCTTCACGCCTCTATATTTCGGATTGCTGTCTCTACCGTTTCTCGAAGAGCCTTGTCCTTTTTTATGTGCCATAGTTAACCGCCTCTAATTAACACAAACCCGATATTATCCCTCGGCTAAAAATACGATTTTAGCCACTTTTTGTTGTATTGTCCAGAAAAATTTTTATGTTTGTGGTATAAAAGCGGTCGTCTTGCAACTTTTTTGGCCGTTATAGGGCCCTTATTTTGCCCATATTGGCCATATCCCCGGCCGTTAGATGCAATTTAGAGGTGAATTTTCAGTAGTCTTTAAACCTTCTCATCCACTGCGGCCAATCGGACGGCTGGACGCCGCCGGCTGTGGTCCACGAGTTACTTATATTAAAACTCCGATGCCATTTGAATATCCACAGCTGCTTAAGCCCAACCTTCCGAATGGAGAAGTCCAGGAAAACGCCGTTTATATAGCCATCGTGTCGGTTCATACAGAAACGCTTTATCTGTAAAGCGCTTACCAAATACGTTGATATATCACCATCATGTTCCGGAGGTGTGTCGAAATCGTAGGGCTTACCCTCAACAAACGCACAATCTAAAAGCATCGGTATATTAGCTGGGCCTTCAACGTGAACGTTCCGCCAGTTATCTTTGGTTGCCTCCCGTTTATGTATGTGCTCGACTTGCGGCGATGGATTACATAGCCAGTTATTCATTCCATAACTGCCGCTTTGGTCGCCCGTTTGCCGCACAGGCCCCCAGGCTGCAAATGGGTCCGCGGCTCCTTCTGTCCGCAGTTTTGTAGCTGTCGGGCAGAAACGGATTTCTTTCTCGCTGCTGTGGTAGGGCCGCAGCGGTTCCATCCAGGCATATTGCTTCCATCCGTCTCTGCTAAAATCCCCGCTCCAGAAATATCCATCGTTTTGATCGGCGTATAATCCGAAGGCGATAGCCCACTGATGCAGATTGGACTGACAGGCAACGGCCTTTGCCTGTTTCTTAACCCGCTGCAGTGCTGGCATCAGTATCGCCATCAACAGAGCAATGATGGCAATCACTACCAAAAGCTCTATTAGGGTGAATGCTTTTCGTCTGCGCATAATGCTGCGTCTTTCTTGTGCGGTTGTTTCTCAGTGGTCTTTAAATCTTCTCATTTACTGCGACTGGTTCTCGGCTTCAAGATAGCAGTACACGTTAGGATTGACAAAACCCGCATCGCTGCAAGCGTTCTTGCGAGTTATAAAAGCCTTTACTTTAACCAGGGAAAATCTGCTTTAGTGTAACCCTGTCGTATCCACTCGCGATGCCATTTCAAGTCCCACAGATTATATAGCGGTATTTTTCGAACCGACGCGTCCAGAAAACAGCTGTTTATGGTTCCGCTGTGCCGGTCGATGCAGAACCGCCATATTTGACAGCCGCTCGCATCTCGCGGGATGTCGGAAAAAAATATCAAGGGCTTTGGGGGAATGGGGTTTGTATGCAGTGGCAGAGCATGTGTAAATGCACTGTCTGCAAAGACCGGAGCATCATGAGCGCCTTTCATAGAGAATCTAATCCAGAGCCTTTTATCTACAGAAGACAACTCCGCTCGGGTAGACCACTGCTGAACCCACCTGTTATGTCCATAGCTGCCCCAGTATCCTCTTTCTCTTCCCCCAAATTCCATTTGCTCACCTTTGCGGCCCCACATGGTATCAACACTGCCGCGAGCTTCCACAGGGTCGGTGTCCTGGCAGAGCCTTGTCGCTTCTGGACAGGCGCGAATTTTATCTATATCTTCATAATACGGGCGTAACACTTGCATCCATTCTCCCTCTCCATGGGGGATAATCCATACTTTGTCCTCATATTCTGCGGCGTACATCGCGATAGAAGCGGCCCATTGGTGCAGATTTGACTGACAGGTGGCTGCCCTCGCCTGTTTTTTTGCGCGTTGCAGGGCCGGCATTAATATCGCTATTAATACCGCGATGATAGCGATTACTACCAAAAGCTCTATTAACGTAAATGCTTTTCGCTTGCGCATAATAGCTTTTTCTCTTTCTTTTTTTTAGAGAAGGTTTTTCCAGACCGATATTTGCCTTCTAAATCTGATTCATCCTTCGCAGTGCCTGCTCTGCCGAGCCTGCGGAGAACCGATGCGCTCCGCGGCTGAGGTTGTCTGCCTTTATTATAAACAAATCCCTTGGAGTAATGCAATCTTTAAGTAAGCTAAAACCAGCACCTGAGCCGGCAATGGGTTGTTAGTAGTCCTTAAGACCTCTCATCCATTGTGGCCAGTCAGATGCCTGGACGTTGCCGGCTTCGTTTGCCGGGCAACCGCGATATCGACAGGGACCTTCGTATCGACCGCCATCTCACGCAGCCGGTCGCCTTGTCGGTAGACGATCATCCCTCGCTCGACCTTCTCAAGAACAAAATGCCCCAGACGCGCGCCCTGTTTGACCCAGTGAGTCCCGCTGCCGGGCTCCGACACCAGTGCCATGGATTCCTCAGGCCTGGAGCGATAGTAACTCGTTCCAATAAGCGTGAACTTCGGTGTGACTTTAGCTGCTATGGCGGCCGGGACCGTTTGCTTCGAAATGCGTTTTGGAGCCGGGTTTTCCTCGTCCTTCAGCGGCGGAGGGGGATTGAGATATAAAGCGAAGGCCTCTGCTTGCCTGACAAGCGCTGAATGTGTCTGCTGACCGTTCCCGGCTTTCGCGGGGCTGACCTGTCTGAATCTTTCTACAACGCCAGGTCCCAGATTCCGCTCGATCTCTTCGCTCGCTGAGGCGCCCTGCAGCCACTGGACTGCACAAAGCACAAACAGAGCACCTGCAGCAATCAACGCCAATACAGTTAGTGTCTGTAGCGCCCTTACCATCCTGCCTTCTGCCTTCTCCCCTCACTTCGTCCTTCATTATTCCTTGTTCGATATTCCTCTATCTTCTGCCCTCTGCTCTCCTTGCCTCTTTATCCCTTTGCTTCACGGACGAATAGTAGAGGAGTTGCCGCCATGCTGCATTAATCGGTGATACCACTCGGGCCGCTCTGGTCTTTTGCGCGAATCGAGCATTTGTTGCCAAAATTAACGATGTGATCCCTCGCTTTTCTCCGCATTTGTTGAAGCGGATTTTTCAACAGCGCGACTTTTTGACTATTTCTTCCTTTATTTCCTCGAGTTTTGCATTAATATCATCGCGCAATATTCCCGCATGCAGCCACATTGCCATATACAAGGAGCACATAATCAAGACAATGGCCGCCCACTCAAATCCCTGTTCCTTCGAAAAAACTCCACCAAGAAGCAGAATAAAGGAACCAGCCAGAACAACGAGACTATTACCAATATTTTTGGTTTGCTTTTTCATGATATCCTCTATTTTATCTCTGCATTGCTCATTATAAATTTTAAGTAGTGAAGATATAGTGATTAACAATTTTAGTCAACTGCCATCTAAATGTCAACATAATGCCTATTTCAGTATTTACGTGTCCGCATTCGTCGTATATTTGCACTTTTTGGTACGAATTAGATTATCACAGTAGAAATGATAAAATATCTCATTACATATCGTTTATCTTATATACGGGTATTCGTCATCTTCATCCTCGTCTTCAATTCTTTACGGGTATTCGTCTATTTCTTTTTCCTCTCTTTCCCTTAACCTTTTGAAAGCGTCCTCGATTTCGGCCAAGTTTGGGACATTTTCTCTTGGCGACAAAATATATATAGCTGCATCGACAACTATTACTACGCCTCCTGCGATTACCATGGCCTTACCAACAGGAGTCCAAGATGTAACAGCGCCATACTTCACTAATCCTAATATAAGTCCACCCCCAGCCGCTGTAAGACCTCCACCGACGCTTGCGACGGGGTACGGTGGCCACCACCCTATCGAGGCCGTGTAAGTTCCAGCAACACCCGTTGTATCATAGCCCATCATGTTTGCTAACCTCTGATCAATTATCGGCGTATTTGTGCCCTCTGAGTCGGTGACATTTAATACCGAAACGCCATTGATTTCAACCATATTCATTTTGATGTCGGGATCATCAACATCGAAGACACAGTGGTAATAACCATTGCTATAGTCAGCACTCTCAAGAGTAATATCTGTATACAAGTCATAAAAACCCACATCTATAAGATAAGCATCAACATCTTTCTTATGCGAATGTTCAGGATGTTGTTCTAAATATTCATCAGAGGAAGGCTGATGCCATACAGTGTGCAATGGAATATCTACCTTTACAGGGTCCAACCCACTCGGGTCCACGAAGCCCAGCGGATTATTCCCACAGTACAGGTACCAATTGATGCCTGCACTGTAGCCAACCGGGTCGGTTTGCATAAACCGGCCAATGTGTGGATTACAACATCAGGCACGCCAGCAGTTAAGGCTGCATAAACTTGCTGGGACTTTTGATGTGAGAGTACTCTGCCGCCGCCTGTTGTGCAGCTTCCAGGGCCATCCGTGCCACTGTAAGTGTACTTTTACTAGTCTTCATAGACCATTATGTAACACCTTATTTACAAAAGCGCAATTTTTTTATGATGTTTTATACAGAGCATGACTGTCCCTATTTTCCCCTCGGGCATTAATTGTCGGTAC
>CAYGBH010000301.1:0-5420 GCA_964348055.1 uncultured Pirellulales bacterium | reverse complement strand
TTGGCTGAGCCGAAGGTTATGCCGGTACGAGAGGAGTTTGATATGAGGCCGGCGCCCTCGGTTGTGTGGCTGGGCGCAATAGTGATAGCAGTAACGATAGGTCTTTACATTATCTTCCGGTAATGAACGCTAACCGGGCAGAAGAGCTGATAACGTCCCAAGGTGTTTTAGACTGATAAAGGATTTTTAGAAAATGGAACTTACATCGCAGGACCAGGCAGCCATTGATAAAATTCTGAAGTTCTCGAAGGACAATGATATTGATATTAAGGGCGGCAAGATTAGAAGGACGTCATCGCGCTTTTGTCTTGGTGTCGAGCACGGCGACTACAACGGCACCGAGCTGTTCGGCGTAGCAACAGACAGGTTCATCTGGCTGGCCTACAAACCAAATGGAACCGAGAAAGTCAGACTGTTCAGCGGGAATTTTCCTGATGACGGCACTATTGAATTTGAATTAGGTCGGGTTCCTGAGCCAAAGTCGCCCGAAATAGCAGAAATGTGGGGACGTTTTCCGTATGGCGTTGATTTTATCTTAAGACGCGAAGGGTACAAACTGACTCAGGGTATCAACGGCGTCATTTACGGCAACATTCCCGGTGGTGGGATGAGTAGGTCGGCATCCTTATCGCTGAACCTGATTCTCTCGCTGTTTGATGCCAACGGTCTTGAAGTGCGAGACAAAGTCAAAATCGTTGACCTGGCACAGTCGGTAGAGAATGACTATATTGGCTCACCGTGCGGCAAGTTGGACCAAACTATGATTCTCTTTGGGCGCGAGGGGATGGGGACATACTACAACCCCAAAGACCGGTCAGTAGAGTATGCGCCGATTGGAGCGGGAGCGGCGGATTTCCGAATCGTTGTGCTGGACACAGGAACGGAGCGGCCGGGCCTGGAGAAGTCGACGTATGCCATCCGTAGAGCAGAATGTGAGCAGTTCGCTGCGATGCTGCAAAAAGCTGGCTTTGAGTTGTCGTGTCTCGCGGATGTCAGAGACGATGGAACTTATGGAGAAATAATGAGTAAGTTCGGCGAAAGTCACCCGGACTTGTGCGACCGCTTAAAATATATTTTTGGCGCGCAAAAGCGGTTCTACAAGATGCTGGAGGCGTGGAAGGCCGGTGACGTTGAAACCGTTGGACAGATATTCAGGCAAGACGGCGTTGGGCTGCGAGATGATTATAAGATATCCGGGCCGGAATTAGAGACAATGTGTGACATTGTGAGGACCGTGCCCGGTGTGTTGGGAGAACGGATGTTAGGCGGCGGCGACAAAGGGGCATCGGGGGCTTTGGTTCAGGCTGAAAGTATCGAAGCGGTTAAACAAGCGGTCGATACAGCCTATCGGCGCAGTTGCCCTGAGTTTGCTGACAGATATGCCGTTCATGTCTGCAAGGTAGTGGACGGTGTTAGAATTTATGAAGACTTGCTTGGACAGTGACAAAGGTGTATCCTGGATTTCTGCAGGTAATACTATAAAAGGTTGCTATGACGAAAAATCGTTCCTCGGCGAATAAGGGTGTGTTCTGTGCTGCTGTCTGTGCCAATAGGCAGATTGGGCCGCGATTCTATCGGCTCAAATTGGAGTTTTCGGGGGCCGGTGCGAAAGCCTTCGGTAATTTTAAGCCTGGTCAATTCGCCGAATTAGACCTTTGCGATACCGCCCTGCCGCCGGCAAAAACCATACCGGAAGATTTGAGCGATGCCGCCAGCCGAAAGATACTACTGCGGAGACCTTTTAGTTTTACTGACGTTACTACACAGGGTGATAAGACTCTCGTTGATATTCTTTATTGTGTTGTCGGGCCTGCTACCTTGCGAATGACAACGTTAGCCGCGGGCAATTCGGTCAGCATAATCGGGCCGTTAGGCAATGGTTTTTGGGTACCGGACGGTAAAAAAAGGGCTGTTTTGGTTACCGGAGGGATGGGGTCGCCGCCATTGGAGCATCTGGCGAAGATTCTTACAACTTATCATCCTGATATCGAAGTGATTGCGTTTGCCGGTGCCAAGACGGCAAAGGAATTACCATTTGAGGGCCGACTGGACGAGATTTCCCAACAATTAGGATTTTCATTGCCGGAGTTTGCCAAGTACGGCGTAAAATCGGTTGTCGCAACGGATGACGGCTCAGCCGGGTATCATGGACTTGTTACTGATTGTTTTTCTAAATGGCTTGGTGGGTCCGGTTCAGTCGGCGAAAGTATGATTATTTATAGCTGTGGGCCTGAAGCGATGATGGCAATAGTGGCTGAAATCGCCAAAGAAAAGAAAATCGATTGTCAGGTCAGCATGGAACGGCGGATGGCCTGCGGGTTTGGAGTCTGCCAGAGCTGCGCGGTGGAATGCAGAGTCAGCGACTCAAGCGAGACGATTTACAAATTGTGCTGTGAGGATGGACCTGTTTTTGACAGCCGAGAGGTAGTTTTTTAGCCACAAATTGCACAGATTACACACATACAATGACGAACGAAGGTAAGTATGGAAGAAACGGTTGATATATCGGTCGATTTTGCGGGGATACATTTAGCTAACCCGGTATTTACCGCTTCGGGGACGTGCGGGTATGCCGATGAGCTGAGTGATTTTGTGGATGTTAACGCGCTCGGCGGATTTACCACAAAAAGTATTACGCGCCGGCCCAGAAAGGGCCATGCGACGCCGAGAATTGTTGAGACTGACTCGGGGATGCTAAATGCGATTGGATTGGCCAACATCGGATTAGATGCTTTTGTCGAAGAAAAACTGCCTATCCTCGAAAAGTTATCCTGCGCGGTCTTCGCTAATCTGGCCGGTGAGACTATCGACGAATACCTGGCTGTGGCTGAGCGATTGGCTCACGAAAAAGCGATAGCCGGGTTTGAGCTGAATATCAGTTGTCCCAATGTCGAGAAAGGCGGGATAAGTTTCGGTAAAGAGCCTGAGCAGGTAACAGAAATTACTTCGGCGGTGAAAAGGGCTGCTGGGGAAAAGATTTTAATGGTCAAGCTCTCCCCTACTGTTACGGACATAAGCGTAATCGCTCAAGCAGCAGTTGACGCCGGTGCTGATGCACTCAGTCTGGTGAATACATTTACGGCGATGGTTATCGATATTGAAACTCGCAAGCCCGTTTTGGCCAATAAAACAGGAGGATTATCAGGGCCGGCAATTAAACCGATAGCGGTTTATTTGGTCAATAAGGTTTACAATCAGGTTACTAAAGACCGGGGGATACCGATTTTAGGTATGGGGGGAATCAGGAATGCTTCCGATGCTATCGAGTATATTATCGCAGGGGCAACAGCGGTTGCCGTCGGTACGGCGAACTTTGTTGAGCCGGGATGTGCGGCAAAAATTATTGAAGGTATAAAAAAATACTGTACTCGCAATAATATAACTAATATCAAAGAACTGGTCGGCTCACTTTTAGAGGAGGAATAATTATGATCAGCCGAATATTTGCCTTCGAGAAAGTCCTGTGTAAACTGCTTTTGGTTGCTATTGTGCTTCTTTCGTTATTAGTTGTGCCGGCACCGGCAGCAAAACAGAAGCTCAGACTGGATGAACGCCCTGCCGAACCGGGCGAGTGGGGTTATCGCCCTGCCGAGGGGGCAGTATCTCAGGTCAACCCGCCGGGTTTTAGCTGGCGGCCTCAAAGGAACCTTACATGGGAAATTCAGTGCGCGCACGACACGAAGTTCAAAAAGATAGAATATCGCGTAAAGAATCTAAAGTTCAATGTACATTGTCCGCCCCGGACTTTTAAGCCCGGAAATTACACGTGGCGCTACCGTGGAAAAGACAGAGATGGCCGTTATACCAACTGGAGCCGGCCACGAACATTCACTATCGCTGGTGACGCCGGGGCTATGCCGCTGCCGGGTCGTGAAGAATTGATGTCGCGGATACCAAAAAGTCATCCACGGCTGTTTGTCCGTCCCGAGAACCTCAAGCACCTACGCGAACTTACAAAAGGGCGAATGAAGCAAGATTATGAGGAACTGGTGAAAGAATGCGAGAAGCTTTTGTCCAATCCGCCTCCCACAAAAGAGCCGCCGAAGTATCCGAAAGGTCTGGCGCGCGGCAGCGAGCGCTGGCGAGAGATCTGGTGGGGTAACCGAACATACACTATCAGGGCCTTGAACGGCGCGGCAACTCTGGCCTTTACGCGGCTACTCGGCGGCCCGGAAAAATACGGCCTCGAGGCCAAGCGAATCCTGCTGGAGTGTGCCAAGTGGGAGCCCCAGGGCAGTACCGGCTATCGATACAACGATGAGGCGGGCATGCCCTACGCCTATTACTTTTCCCGCACATATACGTTTGTCAACGACCTGCTTAGTGAACAGGAGAAGAGAATCTGTCGGGACGTGATGAAGGTTCGCGGGGATGAGATGTACGAGCATCTGTGCCCGCGTCATCTGTGGCGGCCTTACTCGAGCCACTCCAATCGTGCGTGGCACTTCCTGGGCGAGGTCGGCATCGCCTTCTTAGGTGAGGTCGAAGGCGCTGAGGATTGGGTCTGGTTCGCAGTGAACGTCTTTTTCAATGTATATCCGGCCTGGACCGACGATGACGGCGGCTGGCACGAAGGGGTCAGCTACTGGTCGAGTTACATCGGCCGCTTTACCTGGTGGGCCGATGTGATGAGAGAGGCCATGGGAATCGATGCCTATGACAAGCCGTACTTTTCCAGGGCCGGTTATTACCCGATATATCTGATGCCGCCCGGCAAGGTTAGTGGGGGATTCGGCGACGGGGCCAATCGCAAGACAGCTTCCAGCCTCGTGCCGCTTATGAGCCAGCTTGCGGCGCAGGCCGGGAACGGACACTGGCAGTGGTACGTCGAGCAGATGGGCGGCCCGGCTGAGCTATCCGGCTACATCGGTTTTCTCCGCGGCGCCATGCCGAAAGTGGAGCCCAAGCCGCCTGATGATTTGCCTGTGTCCAAGCTCTTCAGCGGCACCGGGCAGGCTTACCTCAACACGACGTTGAAGGATGCAAGAGAAGACGTTCAGATCATCTTCAAGTCAAGCCCGATGGGAACACAGTCCCACGGCAATGCGGGCAACAACTCGTTTGTGCTGTGGGCGTACGGCCAGCGATTGTTGATCCGCACGGGCCGCTACTACAACTATGGAGGACCACATCATCGCGACTGGATGTGGAGCACGCGCTCAGTTAACAATATCACGGTCAATGGGCGCGGCCAGCGAAAACGAACCGCCGATGCGCGGGGTCGGATAGTCGCCTTTGAAACTACGCCATCGATGGATATTGTCGTCGGCGAGGCAGGTGGAGCCTATGAACCACCTGCAATCGACCGTTTTACCCGTGCTATCATTTTTGTCAAACCCGAGCTGGTGGTCGTCTACGACCGTTTGGAGGCCAAAGAGCCATCAACGTTTGAATACTGGCTTCACGCCATCGAAAAAATT
>CAYGBH010000300.1:3669-5431 GCA_964348055.1 uncultured Pirellulales bacterium | reverse complement strand
GGTTTTTTGAGCTCTTCGATTTTTGGCAGGTCTTTGAGGGAGTTTAGGCCGAAGAGTTCCAGGAACTTTCTCGTTGTACCGTACAGCATCGGTCTGCCCAGGACTTCGGCCCGGCCTACAATCTTAACCAGCCCTTTGTAGCAGAGGCCTCGAATTATATCACCGGCTGCGACACCCCTGATGGCTTCGATGTCAGCCCGCATGACCGGCTGTTTGTATGCGATTATGGCAAGCGTCTCCAGGGCCGCAGGGCTTAGTTTGCTGTCGCTGCGGACCCGAAGTAATTTTTTCAGCCAATAGTTGTAAGGACTCAGGGTGAGCATTTGATAGCCGCCGGCAATCTGCTCTATCCTAAAGGAATTATTATTAGCTTTATATTTGTCATTGAGGTTTTTGATATGCTGGCGTATTTGCCTTACCCCTGTCTCAACGATATTGGCCAGCCTGGCCTCCGAGAGCGGCTCATCGCTGGCAAATAAAACCGCTTCTGTGACCGACTCGACTGTCGTCTCAATGTCTTCATCCCGGCGCAACAGAGCGGTTTGTTCTTCTTCGGGCGTTCGACATTCAACATTCGATATTCGATATTCGGAATTCTGTTCTCTGTTCTTTGTCTTCTGTTGTTCTGTCATATGTTTTTCCAGTTAAATGGGTCTGCATCTTTTTTGCTTACTCTTATTGTCACTGAATTTAGCTGTTTTTGCAACTGTTTGGCGAATTTTTTCAATATGAATCGTTCTGATACGGTATGGCTCAGGCAGATGCAGGTCAGGCCGGCTTCTTTCGCGGCCAGGGCCTGGTGGTGCTTTAATTCACCGGTCAGATACAAATCGGCCTTTGCAGCGATGACTAAATTGATAATCTTACCGCACGAGCCTGCGCAAACCGCCGCCGTTTTTACCAGCCGATTTTCGTTTCCTACTATACCGACGGCTTGAGCGCCGGTATGCTTCTTGATTCTCTTGATAATCTGTGCTATTCGTAATGGCTGAGCTAATTTGCCGATTCTGCCAAGGCCGAATTTGGTCGGGCTGTCATAAAGTTTGATGATGTCGAAGGCCGGCGTCTCGTAAGGATGAGCCTTTTTCATTGCTGCTATTACTTCGTCGAGTTTTTCCCCCGGCACAATCGTCTCGAATCTTATTTCCGGCACCGCCTCTATTTCCCCTTTTTTGCCGATAGCCGGCCTGGCACCTTCCAAAGGCAAAAAGGTTCCCGTACCCTCGGCGCCGAAACCGCAGTGGCTGTAATTACCTATTTCCCCTGCGCCGGTGGCAAAGACTGCATTTGAAACCTCAGCCGCCGATTCGGCCGGGACAAAGACAACGAGTTTATAATTGTCGCCGGCCAGTCTATTGACATAGTCGCCGATTGGCTTTCCATCGACAATACCAATAATCTCAGCAAGGCCGTCGTTTACTCCCCCGATGGCTGAATCCAGAGCGGTATGTATGGAGAAGACCGCCAGCCCACGGCGAATCAAATTATAGACAACGCTGCTTTGGCCTTCGGAGGTGATTTTCTTTAGGCCGTCCCAGATTACCGGATGATAACTTACAATCAAATCTGTTTTTAGTCTTTTTGCCTCGGCGGCAATGTCGCTTGTTACATCGATAGTCAGCAGAATGTTTTTTACGTTTTTCTGCGGGTCGCCAATCAATAATCCAACGTTGTCCCAATCCTGTGCCAATTCAAGCGGAACTATTTTTTTGATTCTCTCTGCAATATCTTTTATTTTCATTCTATATCGCCTCTTGCGTCC
>CAYGBH010000300.1:0-3569 GCA_964348055.1 uncultured Pirellulales bacterium | reverse complement strand
GACAGCCGCTCCCCTTCTTGCTTTCGCCTGCCCCCGCGTCTTCCGATGCGAGTCGGGGCGGTGGGCAAGAAAGCAGGGGGTGCAGGCCCGGGCCTGCTTTGGGTTTATCTCCACATTTCTTGAAACTTGTTGAGGTCTGCTATGGCTTGGTCATATTCACCTTTTGCTTTATAGGCAAAACCGCGGTTTCTGTAAGCGTCAGCCGACCTCGGATTCAGTTCAAGGGCCTTGTTGCAATCTGAGACGGCCTCGTCATACCGGCCTTGCTTGGTATAGGCCAATGCCCGATTACAGTAGGCCTGAGCAAACATTGGGCTTATTTCGATAGCCTTGTTGCAATCTGAGATTGCCTTGTCGTATTCGCCCTTCCTGGCATAAGAAAGTCCTCGATTGCTGTAGGCCTGGGCATTGGTTGGATTTATCTCGAGGGCCTTGCTGAGGGCTGAGATGGCCTGGTCATATTCGCTTTTCTCGGCATAGGCAACCGCTCTGTTGTAATAGGCTTCGGCAAACTCCGGATTTATCTCAACGGCCTTGCCGTAATCTGAGATGGCGTTGTCGTATTGGCCCTTACCGGCAAATGCAACCCCGCGATTGAGGTAGGCTGCGGCATCCTTCGGGTTTTTTTCAATGGCCTTGGTGTAATCTGAGATGGCCAAGTCATATTGGCGTCTCTTTTCTGCTCCTGAAGCTTCACGAAGGATGTTGAGAAATGCCGGCTGAATTTGCAACCCCAAACTCTGTGCCTTATCGACATCCTCCCAGGCTTTGTCATATTCTCTCTTTATGTAGTAGACATGTGCACGATTGTTGTAGGCCATAGCATCCTTTGGGTTTATTTCAAGTGCCTTGGTGTAATCCGAGATGGCCCGGTCATATTGACCTTTGTCATAATAAGTAGTCCCCCGATTGAAGTAAGCTTTAGCAAACTGTGAGTTTATCTCAATGGCCTTGTTGAACTCTGGGATGGCTTTGTCATATTCGGCTTTCTCACTGTAGGTGATCCCCCGATTGACATAGGCTTCAGCAAACCCTGGGCTTATCTCAATGGCCTTAGTGTAATCGGGGATGGCCAGGTCATACTCGCCTTTGTTGTAATAAGCCAGTCCACGATTGAAATAAGCTCCATCTAACCTTGGGTTTATCTCAAGGGCCTTGTTGTAATCCAGGATTGCCCGGTCATTATTGCCCTTCTTGAAATAAACATTCCCCCGGTTGAGGTAGGCTTTAGCATACCCTGGTTTTATCTCAACGGCCTTGTTGAAGTCTGTGATGGCCAGGTCAAACTCGTCTTTCTCAGTATAGGCAAATCCCCGATTGTTGTAGGCTTCAGCATACCTTGGGTCTATTTCAAGCACCTTATTGAAGTCTAAGATTGCCCGGTCATAGTTGCCTTTCCCGGCATAAGCAAGTCCACGATTGTTGCAGGCACCGGTATGTCTTGGATTTATCACAAGAACCTTGCTGCAATCTGAGATGGCCTGGTCAAAATCGCCTTTCTTGACGCAAGCAGCCCCCCGATCGTTATAGGCTTCGGTAAACCCTGGGTCTATCTCAATGGCCTTGGTGTAATCCGAGATGGCCCTGTCATACTCGCCTTTAGCGTCATAGGCCAGTCCCCGATGGTAATATACGTTGGCGTCCCTTGCGTTTATCTCAAGGGCCTTGTTGCAATCCAGGATGGCCAGGTCAGACTCGCCTTTCTTGACATAAGCGGCAGCTCGATTGCTATGGGCTCCAGGGTCCTCCGGCTCTATTTCAATAGCCTTAGTGTAATCCGAGATGGCCTGGTCATATTGACCCTTCGTGGTATAGATAGCCCCTCGATTCATGTAAGCTGTGGCATCTCTTGGGCTTATCTCAAGTGCTTTGTTGAGGTCTGAGATGCTCCGGTTGTATTCGCCTTTGGCGCCGTAAGCTGTCCCTCGGCAGCGGTGGGCTTCAGCATATGCCGGCTTTATATCGAGCGCCTTGTCGAAGTCTGAGATGGCCCTGTCATATTCACCTTTGGCACCGTAGGCACGCCCCCGCCCGCAGTAGGCTTCGGCATTGGTTTGGTTTATCTCGAGCGCCTTGGTGAACTCTGAGATGGCCAAGTCATATTGGCCTTTCTCGAAATAGGCAGCTCCTCGATTGTAGTGGTCAACAGATTTGTCTTTACATCCTGTGAGGATTAGACAAAGAACCATGCCTGACGCCAGCAACACCCTCTTAAACGTTTTTTTGTTCCGAACACGCATCATAACCGACCTCTCTTTCCTGCAACCGACGTCAATCGGCAGGCCGCCGAGCAAAAGCCGCCAGACCAATCTGGACCTTAGCCCGAACCGTATTGTGTATGCCCGTTAGAAGAGCATGTATCGGTGTTCGCTATTGCTTCGTCGGTATGCAACATTGATTTTTTATAAACTCATCGAAGTGCCTCTGTAGTTTTTTAGTAATTGCTCCGACCTTGCCGTTGCCTACCGTGTGCTTCTCTACGCTGCTTACCGGCAGAATCTGCATAATTACATTCGTCAGGAAAATCTCATCGGCAGCCAGCACGTCGTCTATGTGGAGGTCTTTTTCAACCAGTTTGATAGAGTTTCTGAAGGCGATCTGGCAAACGGTCTTTCTCGCCACGCCCGCGAGGACCGGCGTTACAATCGGCGGAGTATACAGGGCCGAATCTTTGACCAGGAACACATTACTTATGCACCCTTCGGCCAGGCGATTATCTATCGTGAACCACAGGGCCTCAGCCGCTTTTTTTTGATGCGCCAGATTTAGCCCAATCATACGCGAGAGATAGCTTGTTGTCTTGTGTCCATAGATCGGCTCGGTCAGATTTTGCTTAAATGGGCAGAGTACCACCAGAACACCCTTTTGGTAATATTCCGGTGGGTAAGGCTGGAGCTTTGTGGCGGTGATAAGAAGTGTGGCCTTACGCTGCTGGTCCGATTGGGACATCGGCCCGGAAGTCAATGTCAGCCGCAGACGCGCATCGGCTAATTTATTCGCTCGTAGGAGCTTGTAAACGGCATCGGTGATATATTTCCTGTCGTATGTATGATTTATCGGTAATGCGGCGGCGCTGAAAAACAGTCTGTCCAGATGGTCTGCCAATGAAAAAACCACTCCGTTATAACTGCGCATCGTCTCAAAAAGTCCCGCTCCATACAAAAAGCCGCTGTCGGTAACGGATATGCAGGCCTTGTCGAGGTCAATCAATCGGTCGTTTAGAAAAACTTTTTCCACCATGGTTTCGTATTGCGTATTGCGTATATCGTATTGCGTTAAAGCTTTTTAATTAGGTTTGAAATCATTCGACAAATGTGGTCCAACTTTTCGAGCAATCTCATTTCCTTATCTTCCTGTATATATTTTAACTCTCTTGCTATTGTTATCTGTGTCTCAAGCTCTGCGCAACTTCCTAATGATGTATACAGGAATTGTTTATATTCCTTGTTGTGATATCTCCTAAAACCTTCTGCCACATTCGAAGGTATGGAAACTGCTGACCGCCTCATTTGGCTGACTAAGCCATACATTTCTTGTTTTGGTAGCTTTTCTGTCAGTTTATATATATC
>CAYGBH010000299.1:1189-5442 GCA_964348055.1 uncultured Pirellulales bacterium | reverse complement strand
TTGGGCAAGAGTAAGCTGGTCGAAAAATATCGAAACAAATCCAGCTCCGATTTGCCCCAGAATAATCCTGTAATCGGAGCGATGATTGGGGAATTAGATAACAGCGTAGGCAGGCTGCTTAAAAAGCTGGAAGAACTGAAGATTGCCGATAAAACTATTGTCGTATTTTTCTCAGATAATGGTGGATTAGAAAGTGCCGCTAAACAGACTCCTTTGCGCAGCGGCAAAGCCAATCTGTACGAAGGCGGCATAAGAGAACCTTTAATTGTACGGTGGCGGGGAGTGGTCAAGCCAGGTAGTATTTGCGCCGAACCTGTAATAAGCGTGGATTTTTTTCCGACCTTTCTGGAAATCCTCGGCTTGGAAAATAAGGCGAAAAAGCCAATCGATGGGGTCAGCCTGGTGCCGCTTCTCAAGCAGACCGGCTCACTTAACCGCAAGGCCATTTACTGGCACTATCCGCATTACCATAGCAGCAGTATTGGCCCGTGTGGAGCTGTTCGCAGGGGCAATTATAAGCTGATTGAATGGTTCGACGAAACTATTTGCGGCCCCGGTAACAGGTTTGAGCTTTACAATCTAAAGAAAGACATCGGCGAGCAGAACAACTTGGCTAAAGAAATGCCGCGAAAAACCCGTGAACTAAAAAAGCTGCTGGCAAACTGGCGAAGCGAGGTAAACGCACAGATGCTAACGCCAAATCCAGACTATAATCCCAGCAAGGCCAAAAAGTCAAAAACGTAGAAATGACCTTCCGTTGGCACGCATCATCGGACAAGGGCGCGATGGGGGGAAACAGGTACTGTCCCCTATTAATTTTGAGATTTATCTTGCAGTTTTTCCCGCAAAGGCCAGAATAATTCGGTACAAAACCACAGATTACACAGATTGAAGTAGGTTAACACAGATTACGAAATACGCAATGCGATAACGAGATACAAGAAAGGAATCTAAATGGCAGTTCAAAAAGTTTTAGAGCAGGTAAAAAAAGATAATATAAAATTCATTACCCTGCAGTTTACCGATTTATTAGGTGTCATAAAAGAAGTCATCCTACCGGTTGAAGAGCTGGAAGATGCGCTAACCGACGGGGTCTGGTTTGACGGCTCTTCGATCGAAGGCTTTGCTCGAATACAGGAGAGCGATTTGTTTTTGAAGCCAGACATGGCAACTTACGCTGTTGTGCCTTGGCTGACCGAAAACGGCACGACCGCAAGGCTGATATGTGATATCTACCGCTCGGACGGTAAACCTTTCGAAGGAGACCCCAGATTTATTCTTAAACAAGCAACTGCTGAGGCGGCAAACGAGGGCTTTGTTTATAATGTCGGGCCTGAGCCGGAATTCTATCTGTTCAGAGCCGATGACGAAATAAGGACCGCGCCCATAGATTATGACAGCTATTTTGACCTTTCTTCTCATGAAGGATACAAGGTCATAAAGAAGATAGTAAGCGCTCTCGAGAATTTTGGAATCAAGGTTGAAACGTCTCACCACGAGGTCGGGTTTGGCCAATATGAAATAGATTTTAATTACGGGCACTGTCTGGATATAGCCGACAAGGTCCTTACGCTGAAGTATTGTGCAAAGAGAGTCGCTCAAACTCATAATTTGCACGCTACTTTTATGCCGAAACCGGTAATGGATATGGCCGGCTCCGGAATGCACATTCACCAGAGTCTGTTCGATGCTAAAACAAAGACAAACGCGTTTTATGACAAAGACAGCAAATACAATCTATCCAAAATCGCATACAATTTCATTGCCGGGCAAATAAAGCATATCAACGCGATGTGCGCAATTCTCTGCCCGACAGTAAATTCGTACAAGAGACTGGTTTCCGGCTTCGAGGCACCTGTATATATTACCTGGGCTGCAATGAACCGCTCGGCCCTTTTGAGGGTGCCCAAATGGTTCAAGGCCAAGCAAGAGGCAGCGAGAATCGAGCTAAGATGTCCTGACCCTGCCTGCAACCCGTATCTGGCATTTGCCGTTATGTTGAAAGGGGGCCTGGACGGAATTAAAAATGACTTAACGCCTCCTGAGCCGGTTGAAGAAAATATATACACCCTCGATGGTGAAAGTCTGGTTCAGAAAAATATTGACGTTCTGCCAACGTCGTTATTGGAAGCTCTGGATGAGCTGAAAAAAGACAAGGTGATACAGGATGTTCTGGGTGAGCATTTGTTTGAAAGATACGTTGACGTAAAGACAAAGGAGTGGGACGAGTTCAAAAAGCAAGTTACCAGCTGGGAAGTAGAGACCTACCTGGACATTTTTTAGACTGCCTGGTTGGTCCTTGTTATGATTGAGATTCGCAAAGGCAGGTTGAGTGATTTGGAGCGCATCGTTGAGCTGCAGCTGCGGATGGCGCAGGAGACGGAGGGGCTCAGGCTCGACAGGGACGTGGTAAGCAGAGGGGTGCGTGGCGTTTTCCAGGAGCCGGCGCGGGGGACCTACTGGGTGGCCGAGGAAAAGGGTGAGATTCTGGGAATGCTTCTGGCTATACCGGAATGGAGCGACTGGCGAAACGGAACGGTCCTGTGGGTTCATTCACTCTACGTCATCCCCCAGGCACGCAGACGCGGCGTATTTAAGAAGCTGTATCTGAACTTGAAGAAACAAGTGGAGCAGTCACCGGAGCTGATGGGGCTGCGTCTGTACGTGGACAAGACAAACAAGCCGGCACAAGAAGTGTATGAAAAGCTCGGCATGAGTAAAGAGCATTACGAGCTGTACGAATGGCTAAAGTAATGACTTCGGCAGACTTCTACAGCGTAGCTTCCGTGACTGCGAGGCCAGATCCGGCGATTAATCTTTATTCGACTGGTTTTTTGAGAGCGACCTTTGGCGTTTTTTGCTTCAGAGATTTACAGGTATGCCGCGGCTGGCAAGGTATTCTTTCATTTGTTTTATAGTGTGATTGCCGAAGTGAGTGATTGAGGCCATAAGCACTGCATCTGCGCCGCCGATGACAATAGCGTCGTAAAGGTGCTCGAGTTTTCCCGCTCCGCCGGACGCGATTACGGGGATATTGACCGCGTCGGTTACGGCTTTATTCAGTTCGTTATCATAGCCTGCCTTGGTGCCATCGGCGTCCATAGATGTCAGCAATATTTCGCCTGCGCCCAGTTTTTCGGCTTTAACAGCCCAGTTAACTACGTCAATATCAGTCGGTTCTGAGCCGGCTTTTACGCAGACCTGCCATTTGTGCTCGTGTTCTTTCGACCTGCGGGCGTCAATGGCCAGCACCACACATTGATTTCCAAAACGCTTAGCAGCTTCGGCAATCAGGTTGGGATTTTCAACGGCAGCGGTGTTTACAGAGACTTTTTCGGCACCGCTCCGCAGTAACACGTCGATATGGTCAACTGTCTGTATGCCGCCGCCTACGGTAAAAGGGATAAAGACATTCTCCGCAACCTTTTCGACAAGCTCGACAATCGTTTTACGAGAGCGAATGGTGGCGGTGATATCCAGGAATACCAGTTCATCGGCGCCGGCGTCGCTGTATCCGGCGCCAAGCTCTACGGGGTCGCCCGCATCGCGAAGATTGCGGAACTTAACGCCCTTAACCACACGGTTGTCCTTAACGTCGAGGCAGGGAATGATTCTTTTTGTCAACACTTTAGATCTTTCCTTTTGCAAATATCATAGAAATTCTGCAAGAGTTTCAGGCCAGTCTTGCCGCTTTTTTCAGGGTGAAATTGTGTGCCGTATACGTTTTTCTTCTGCACCGATGCAGGCAAATCAAAGCCATAGTCGGTAAATGCGGTCCTGGCCTGGGGGTCGGTGACATCGGCATAGAAAGAGTGTGCGAAATAGAAATGTTTTTCACTTCCAAGGCCGGCAAACAAATCCATATCTTCGGGCAGCTTTACCAGGTTCCAGCCCATGTGCGGGATTGTTCTCCGTAAGTCCACAGGACGCCTTACGGCCGAGTCCGTAGCACTGCCGGACGGGATGGGGACAACACTGCCGCAGATTAATCCCAATCCGCTGTGTCGGCCGTATTCGCTGCTCTGGTCGAAAAGCATCTGGTAGCCGACACAAATACCCAGAAGAGGTTTGCCGCTAAAAGCGCTCTCTTTTATCAGCTCGGCAAGGGGGCCTAAGGCGCTGACAGCATAGCCGAAGGCTGCAACGCCGGGCAGAACGATGCCGGCGGCGGCTTCGATGGCCCCGGGTTCGCAGCTAAGCTCTACCTCGCAGCCAATATGCCGAAATGCGTTGCATACGCTTTTGACATTGCC
>CAYGBH010000299.1:0-1089 GCA_964348055.1 uncultured Pirellulales bacterium | reverse complement strand
AATGTGCGGCATAGTAGCTTATCTTGGCAAAAAGAGCGCACAGCCAATTCTTATAGAAGGGCTAAAGCGGCTGGAGTATCGTGGTTACGATTCGGCTGGTGTGGCTCTATTGGGCGGCGGTGCGATAAGAATAAAAAAAACCAGCGGTAGAATCAGTGCTCTGGAAGGGATTTTAGATGAGCCTGCCGGCGATGAAAGTCTCGGCATCGGCCATACCCGCTGGGCCACACACGGCGAGCCAAACACCGTTAACGCACATCCGCATCAGGACTATACCGGCAAAATCGCTGTTGTTCATAACGGCATTATCGAAAACTACGCCACATTGAAGACGTGGCTCCAAAACGAAGGAGTCGAATTTGCGAGCGAAACCGATACCGAAGTGATAGCAAACTTAATTGGCTATTTTTATGCCGAAGGCAATCAAGACCGGGAGGCAAAGAAATTCGACGGGCAGTCTTATGGACTCCTTACGGAGAACACATTTGAATGGGCTGTTCAGCGGGCCCTTCAAGAAATACACGGCACTTTCGGCCTGGCGATTGTTTGCTGCGATTTTGCCGATGTCCTCATCGGTGCCAAAAAAGGAAGTCCCCTTATTTTAGGCGTCGGCGATAACGAATACATCTTAGCCTCGGATGCGGCTGCTATTGTAGAGCATACGACTCAGGCAATATACCTCGCCGACAACGAGATGGTTACCGTCAGGGCCGAGGGCTTTGGTACCAAAACGATTGACAATGTCACTGTGGCCAAGGACCTGAGGCAAATTGAGTTTTCACTGGAACAAATCGAATTGGACGGCTTCCAGCACCACATGCTCAAAGAAATTTTTGAGCAGCCCAAAGCCTTGAGCACTTGTATGGGCGGGCGAATCGACCGCCAGAACAACAGGATTAAACTCGGCGGTATTGAATCGTACCTGCGCGAGTTGACGCGTACCAAACGGCTCATCCTGACCGCCTGCGGAACGGCATTCCATGCCAGTTTGGTGGGGGAATTTTTGTTTGAGCTGCTGGCGCGTATCCCGACAGAAACGGAATACGCCAGTGAATTTCGGTATCGCAATCCAATTATCGAGGACGGCAC
>CAYGBH010000298.1:0-5445 GCA_964348055.1 uncultured Pirellulales bacterium | reverse complement strand
CTCAGGGAGGATATAACCTTACCGCCGACGGTGAGAAGATGTTCCTCAACGCGATCGCCCACATGCTCGCCGCAGCTCCCGCACCACCGGAGCCAGAGCCAACACCACCGCCGGAGCCAACACCTCCCCCTGCAGGGCCTGTAGTGTTAGAGCGGTCAGTCAGTAAGGAGTCTGACGATGCTGAAGAGGACGTTGGCGGCAAAGCAGGGTTTGAAATCGACCTGTCAAGCAGCGACCTGGAGTTCACGTCTGATAACGAGGCACACAAACCCGAGGAGTTGCAGGTGGTGGGTATACGCTTCGAGGATATCACTATTCCGACGGGCTCGATTATCACGAGCGCATCTGTGCGGTTTGATGCCGATGATGTAGATGATCCTGAGCACGTTGGGGAGGCGTATGTTATCATCGAAGGCGAGTTGAATCCGAATCCCGTCACGTTTGAAAAGACGGCCAATAATATCACCCTCAGGTCCAGAACGACAGCGATGGTACCATGGGGTCCGGTACATTGGACGGTAAAACATGAGAAATATTTTACTTCAGACATCTCCATTATCATCCAGGAGATAGTCGACCAGCCCGGTTGGGCCAGTGGCAATGCGTTGGTGTTAATCTTTAGCCAGGACCCGCTCATTCCGTCGACGGGAATTGTAGAGGCCGAATCTTTCAAGGATAACGCAACGGAGAATATTGATCGAAGGCCGACACTGATTATAGAATACCTGGTTGGGGAAGCCCCCGCACCACCGGAGCCAGAACCAACACCTCCACCGGAGCCAACACCTCCGCCTGTGGAGCCAGAACCCACACCACCGGAGCCAGAGCCCACACCACCGCCGGAGCCAACACCTCCCCCTGCAGGGCCTGTAGTGTTAGAGCGGTCAGTCAGTAAGGAGTCTGACGATGCTGAAGAGGACGTTGGCGGCAAAGCAGGGTTTGAAATCGACCTGTCAAGCAGCGACCTGGAGTTCACGTCTGATAACGAGGCACACAAACCCGAGGAGTTGCAGGTGGTGGGTATACGCTTCGAGGATATCACTATTCCGACGGGCTCGATTATCACGAGCGCATCTGTGCGGTTTGATGCCGATGATGTAGATGATCCTGAGCACGTTGGGGAGGCGTATGTTATCATCGAAGGCGAGTTGAATCCGAATCCCGTCACGTTTGAAAAGACGGCCAATAATATCACCCTCAGGTCCAGAACGACAGCGATGGTACCATGGGGTCCGGTACATTGGACGGTAAAACATGAGAAATATTTTACTTCAGACATCTCCATTATCATCCAGGAGATAGTCGACCAGCCCGGTTGGGCCAGTGGCAATGCGTTGGTGTTAATCTTTAGCCAGGACCCGCTCATTCCGTCGACGGGAATTGTAGAGGCCGAATCTTTCAAGGATAACGCAACGGAGAATATTGATCGAAGGCCGACACTGATTATAGAATACCTGGTTGGGGAAGCCCCCGCACCACCGGAGCCGGAACCCACACCACCAGAGCCGGAACCCACACCACCGGAGCCAGAACCCACACCACCGGAGCCAGAACCCGAACCTCCAACCCCTGGACTTGTAGAGAGAAGGATCGCTGCCGGCAGTGATGATGCCGAAGAGCGTCTCGATAGAGGTGACGAGGTGGATTTGGACAGCAGCGACCTCGAATTGGCCTGGGAAGACTGGTTTCAGGGCGATAAGCAAGTAGTAGGTCTGCGCTTTACGGATATCACTATTGCGAAGGGCACCAAGATCAAGAAGGCGTGGGTACAGTTCGACGTCGATGAGACAAAAGGCGGCAGACATCAGGTTTTTCTTACGGTCGAAGGTGAACTGAGCGCCGATGCTGCTACGTTTAGTAAGGCTGCCCGCGATATTACCGGTAGGCCCAGAACGAAAGCAGACGTGTCGTGGAGTGTGCCGGCTTGGACTGTCAAACATGAGCAAGGTCCTGCCCAAACGACCCCGGACATCTCCGACATTATCGAGGAGATAGTCAAGCAGGACGGTTGGGTTAGCGGCAATTCGTTGGTGCTCATCTTCAGCCACAGCAGCATCGTTTCCACAGGCATTCGATGTGCTGAGTCTTTCGAAGGGAGCCCGGAGGCTGCGCCCTTGCTGCATATAGAGATCAAACAGTAAGAACGTTTGAGTTTAAGGACTATGTTGTTTTGGCAGGTCAGTGGCTTGAAGAGCAACTGTGGCCGTAGCCTTAATGACAGACAATAGAGCAATGGACTTGCATTACTTGTACCTGCGGTTACGCAAGTACAGGCAATTCGGGGCCTATACCGAATCAACCGGTATAGGCCCTTTTTTTAATTGATTACAGATTAAATGAGGTGCAGGCAAGGCGGCGACCTGGGACGGCGAAACAATGAGGTTATATAAGAACGGTACTAAATGTACCTACTAATCACTTATTAACAGGAGGTAGGCCATAATCATATGTAGTAATCTTGAGAGGATCCATCTTAGAAGAATGGCCATCGATAAAAAGGCAGTTAATCCATTTGGTATGACGATTGCGCGCAACTCGGCGCGTATTATCTGAGGCTGACGGCAGATGATTCGGGCGCCAAGCATCCAGCGACTGCATTTTGACTTTCATGGTATCTGGTGGATCGTCCTTTAGTATGATTTTAATGTGAGCCTGGTTAGGAGTATATTCGTAGTCTGCCAGATAAATCGTGGTCGTATGGCGGGGAAATTCATCGAGCTTGGTAAACCCGAAGCACTCCGTAAAAGTGCCCTTTAAGTCGAAGGCGTTACTGCAATAATCGACGGTCTGTTCCTTAATTGGGTAGCTCGGACAATCATATATCTTGAGTTCATAATAATGGTCGAACTTGTCGGATAATCCACCCACATAAGGCATAAACAGGACAGGCCATCTCATATCTATACCGGTATATATAGCAACGCCCGGACGTAGCTCAGCCCGTGGCAATAAATAATTGTAATCACCTGCATATGCATGCATTGCCAGACCAATTTGCTTGAGATTGCTCAGACACCGCGTTGCTCTGGCCTGCTCCCTGGCTCTACCCATCGCAGGCAATAGGATGGCAAGCAACAGGGCAATGATCGCTATGACGACCAACAGCTCTATGAGGGTAAAAGCCTCAGACTGTTTCCTGCACCACATAGCATTTCTCCAAAACTAATAGCAAAATGAGTCTATCGATACTCCTGAGAGATTATAATATCATAGCAGTAAGTTTGAATCAAGGAAATAATACAGATATTCCCTCTCGGGATGCGGGAGTTGGAGCCGATTACACCCAACTTCCGGGAAGGCTCCTTGTTCGACATGTACATCAGCAATGTTGTGCCGCTCGCCGACATCGGTGGAAAGGTCACAGAGCTCCAGCGGTAAATTAAAAGGGTATTTGTCCGGCCTTATCCTTTAACGGCCAAACATCGGCATCCGTTCTGACCTTGTCCATAATCTCTTTGGCTCTTGCGACAATATCCGGATGCCTATCAGCGATATTGTTTTCTTCACCGATGTCCGAGTTCAAATTGTACAGCTCAACGGCTTGTGATGGTGCCAAGCGCACGGCCTTCCAGCGGCCGATGCGAACCGCCTGCTTCGAGCTTCCCTCGTGAAATTCCCAGTATAAATATTGGTGTTCGACCTGCGGCCTGCCCAGCAAGGCAGGTACGAAAGAGATACCATCAATCCCCTTCGGCTTCCGTGCACCGGCAAGCTCAGTAAATGTGGGTAGGATATCCCAGAAGGCCGATATGTGGTCGCATCGGCTGTTCGCTTTGATCTTGCCGGGCCAGCGAGCAATCATTGGGACTCGTATACCGCCTTCATATAGATCACGCTTAATTCCCTTCAATGAACCGTTGCTATCAAAGAAGTCCGGCTTGATGCCCCCTTCTTTATGCGGCCCGTTATCACTGCTGAACATTACCAGTGTGTCTTCATCGATCCCCAGTTGCTTTAGCTTGGCAAAGATTCTTCCAATATCGCGGTCCATACGCGAAATCATTGCAGCTTTGCCTTTTTCCGGCTCCGGCCAATCTTTGTCAGTGTAAATCCCGTAGCTGGGAACTTCCATTCCGTGCTCACCGAACTGACCGGCCTCGTTATTTGCGTGGGGGATAGTATATGAGATAAACAAAAAGAAGGGCCGGCGCCGTTCTTCGATAAACTCCAGGGCAGCTTGCGAGAAAAGGTCGTGCGAATAAACTACCTTTTGGCTTGCCAGGCCTACCAATTTCTCTTGATCGGCCTTGTAGTGCTTCTTGGGATGCTGAACGACATTTCGCAGCGGCAGTTTCTCGCCATCCTTCCACAGGAAATCAGGATAATAATTGTGGGCGTGCCACATACTCAAATAGCCGAAGAAATGGTCGAATCCGTTATTATGCGGATCTTCGGGCGGCGGCGGATGTCCGATGCCCCACTTGCCTATGCACGCAGTAGAGTATCCAGCCTCCTTCAAGATTTTGGCTATCGTAACCTCGCCGGGTTTCATCAGCACGTCAACGTTTCCCCGTACCGTGCAGTGCCCGGTGTGCTTGCCGGTCATTAAACAGCAGCGGGACGGCGCACAAACAGTACTTCCGGCATAGTGTTGGGTAAACCGCATCCCCTCAGCGGCAAACCTGTCCAGGTTTGGCGTCTTGATTCGTGCCTGGCCGTAGCAGCCCAGATCTCCGTAACCAAGGTCATCTGCCAAAATGTAAATGATGTTGGGCCTGTGTCTGTCACTTGGCCTCTTACCTCCTGCCGTTTGGCAACCGTCAACCGGCAGCGTCCCAATTGCAGCCGCCGTCAAGCCAACATCTTTCAAAAATTCTCTTCGAGACAGCTTCATAGTTACTCTCCTTACCAAATGCTCAACTCTCGGACTTAGCGATACGACTCCATAGCATTTTTCGCCGGCAAAATCAACTGTTTTCAGACAGAATCGAGCTAAGCCCTCAACGACCCTCGCTCGTCTTCGCAGAGAAGAACGCTGCAAAAAGCCACTTCGAGCGACGGAATCAGTACATTTTCGCTCACCGTGAAAAAGGAACAAGCAGGAACACGTATCATGGAAACAGCTCGCATAGCTGAATGGCAGAAAAGAAATAATTGCAATGGAGAGAAAGTGGTGTGTCAGCCTTTATGCTTATGAAACAAACGGGGCCCATACCGATTGATTCGATATAGGCCCCGAACTACCTGCACTTACGTAATCGCAGGTACAAGAGGTGCAAATCTCTTATATCAGCCACGCGATCAATTGCCACTTAGCTGGCTTGTGGTTAAGGAGCCGACCGGTACAGCCGAATGTCGTCAACGTACAATGTACCAGTGGCACCATTACCATCAATCCCAATACCCAGCTTCGTGACATTCTGCAGATTCACGCCTAACGATGCAAGGTCGATATTCCACTGCTTCCATTCTACTTTCGCTATGTCGCCCGCATTACCGTCATAG
>CAYGBH010000297.1:0-5451 GCA_964348055.1 uncultured Pirellulales bacterium | reverse complement strand
GGCCTGCTCATCGGCTCGTTAAGGCCGCCGGTTAACAGGGTAATGGCGCTGGCCAATTGCCTGGAGATGTTGATATTCAAAGAACAGGTATTTAATCTTTCAACCTTTGAATTCAGCGACAAATTTGCGCCGGCAGGCTTTACGCTTCTAAAGCAATTCCGCCGGGATACCGGGGTGCATTTTGACTATGAGCTGAAAAACCTTAAACTGACTAAATCCTTATATCTTCTACGCGATACAGATACGGTTGCGCTGGTTTATGATTTTACCGACGTCCGAGAGTCGGTGAAATTCGTTTTACGGCCATTTATTGGCTTAAGAGACTTCCACACACTGCAAAAATCTTACGCTCCGTTATGTTTGAGTCGGATTGGTGATGGTGTGCTAATCCGCCATGATATACCGAACAGTTGTGAGTTGTTTTTGAACTGCCCATCCACGGACTTCGAGAAGGACCGGCAATGGTGGTTTAATTTCATATATCGTAATGACAGAGAAAGAGGCCAGGATTTTATCGAGGATTTATGGACGCCCGGCTTTTTCAAGTGCTGGATAGATTCACCGACCAAAATTGTTCTCTGGGCAAGCCTGAACCCGCCCACGGCGGGCTATAATCCCCAGCAGTCAACGAATACTGATATTGATGCAGTATGCGAGGATTTGCGCAGAGGCCAGGAAAACATAAAACGTAAAGCAAATAGCATAAGACGCAGTACCCGAACCTCAATGCGAGAATCGAGAATCCAGAATCGAGATTCGAGATTTGAGATACTTTGTTTAGCCGCCGACCAATTTATTACAACTCGTGACGCCGGAGCCAAGACCCAAGCCGGGGGCCACGATAGACGGGTCACAATTTTAGCCGGCTATCCGTGGTTTGCAGACTGGGGCAGAGACGCTTTTATAGCCTTGCCGGGCCTACTGCTCTCAACCGGCAGATTTGACGAGGCAAAGTCGGTTCTGATCACCTTTGCCGCAGCAGTCGACGAGGGTATGATTCCAAATCGCTTCGACGACAGGAGCGATACCGCTCACTTTAACAGCATCGATGCTTCTTTTTGGTTTGTCAACGCAGCTTTTCGATACCTGGAAGCCAGCGGCGACTCAAAGACATTCATGCGGCAGCTTATGCCGGCAATCCGCTGGATTACAGACTCTTACCATAAGGGCACGCGGTTCGGTATACACGCTGAGGCCGATGGGCTCATAACCGCAGGTAACGACGAAACACAGCTAACCTGGATGGATGCCAAATATGACGGCATTGCTTTTACGCCCAGATGCGGAAAAGCGGTGGAGGTTAACGCCCTGTGGTACAATTGTCTTTGTCTTTTAGCCCAATTTTATGCCGGCCGACCCCCTTCAGCAACAAGCAAGAATGTAACACCCACGAAAGCGGGGATAAAAAACGCAAAGCATTACAAATCTATGGCGGATAAAGTCCAGAGGAGTTTCTGTGAATCATTCTGGAACGAGAAACGCGGCTACCTGAACGATTGCATTTCGCCCGATGGTTCGGTCGATGAAAGCCTTCGGCCGAACCAGATATTTGCAGTTTCACTTCCATTTTCACCATTGTCGGGCGAACAACAAAAGTCGGTAGTAGATGCGGTACACAAAGAATTGCTGACACCCTATGGCCTGCGAACGCTAAATATTCAGGATACCCGCTACAAAGGCCAATACACTGGCCAACAGCAGCAGCGTGATGAGGCTTATCACCAGGGTACAATTTGGCCATATTTGATCGGGGCATTCGTAGAAAGCTTCTTGAAAGTCAATCAATTCAGCCAAAAAAGCAGGCAAACGGCATCTGAGTTTATTCAACCCTTGTTGCAGCATCTGACCGAAGACGGCTGCCTCGGGAGTGTCTCAGAGATATTTGATGGCGATGCCCCCCATAAACCAAGAGGATGTATCGCTCAGGCCTGGAGCGTAGCAGAACTCATCAGGGCATATCGGTTGATAAACAGCTAATTTTTGTCGTTCATCCCGCTCTGGGCGGGACGAGTTGTGCATATCGCGGGTATGAGATACCCAGCAAATAACAGGAGAAAGTGTGGCTTTGCTGTAGTTGTTCTCCATCCCAAAAGAACCGCTGAACATACGCTCCGTTATGATCGTTAATTTCTGAAGAAGGGATTACATTTTTTTGTTTTTCCCACGCCTCGACAAAAATATGGTATAATCTATACAGTTGATGCAAGAGAACCGGTTAGTGTGGGAGGATAGAACAATGAAAATTACCAGAACCATAAGCACAGTCACATTCATATTAATCCTTGCCTTTAGCAGCTTTCCTCAAACTTGTGCACGAGCAGGCCCGAACTCGACGACAGCCCAAATAAAGCCCATTACGCAAAGAGCTCTCAGAATCGAAAGCCAAACGCAGCAGAAAACCGCTGAAACTTCTCAAGCAGCGAAACAACCATCAAGGCCAAATTCTGTAAAAACGGCGGATTTCTACCTAAGGAATGGACAGCTCATAGTTGGAAAGCTGATCTCTGAAGATAAAAACAAAGTCACCATTGAACAGCTAACTGCAAGCAAGATCATTGTAACTACTTACAGTAGAAGAGACATTGAGCCGAGGACACTGCAGATCAAAAACGTACTCGAGTACAAATACTATATGGACCTCGCCGAATATTTTTCCAGCCAAACATGGGATTTTCGGGACGACCCGGACGATTTTATACAGGCAATCCGTTGCTACGAAAAAGCCAAACAGGCAATAGTGGGAACTTCCCTGCTGGAAAGCGAAAGAATCGAGGAAATAAACGAAGAAATAACGAGGCTACAAGCAGATAGGCAGGTTTGGGAAAGAGAAGTAGAATCGCGTGCCAAGCTAAAGAAACTGGAATTTGAGGCTGAAGCTCAAGCAAGGCTAAATGAACTTGAAGACAGGATTAATACAAGCAGCCAAAAGATTGACGAGAGTGTGGAACGACTCGATAATATTATAAGAGAGATACAAGATAACCGTCAGAGGCTGGAACAAAGCTTTTCAATGATGGACCAGGACATACGCCGGCAATTAAACATACTGGCCAGCCAAGTCGAAGCCAATAGAAGGATAATCGATCCGTTTTACGGGTATCTCGGCCCTCGATATCCTTATAGGTACTACAATATACCGGGTTATTAGTGTTAGTCCGACCAGCGGAAACCAACGAAAAGCAGAAGCTGTTAAAACATTTTTGCTATTTGTCTTGCTTTCTCGATAGCCTCTGCTCGTCTTTGTTGTTCAATATCGGGTACGCCCGCAAGGGCAGGCTCGTCCACCACCGAGCAACAATTCACGGGCTCAAACAGGTATGCACTATATCATGATTCCATCAACGCTACGTAGTCTTTCATCTTCCTGACCTTGTTTTGCAGAGCGCTGTACATGCCCTCAGCAGTTTCCTTGATTGTCATGTGCGAGTTGGTGTAGGGGTTGTTCCTCGTGCCTCGCTCAACGGTTTCTATCCATTCGGCTGGTATGGTTCTGCTCCCGGAGAAAGCACCCGCCAATCCGGCGGCAGTAGCAGCGAGACAGTCGGTATCCCGTCCAAAGTTAACCGAAACGATGATTGCCTCCTTGACATTTCCTTTGGTGGCGGCAAAGACAGCCAGGCCTTTAGTTACCGTCTCGTAAATCGAAGACGCACGATAGTGTTTCATCCTGGCATCAGCACAGTAGGGACTTTCTTTAGCAGTGTACATCTCATTAAGCTCAGCCCTGATATCCAGGGGTTTTCTGTGCTTTTTAGCTATGCCAAGGCCATACTTTATTTCCTTTCTGATTTTGGAAGTGGAATATTTTAGAGCCGTTTCTATGACCGAGGCAACCGTGGCATCGGGTCTCATTGCATGCACAACTGCAGCATTGTAGGGGGCACCCCAGGGAAAGGAATCACTCGACGGCGGTTGATATACCCTGCCGATTTCATAAACGTCTCTTATTACTCCTTCTATATCGCAGGCGTTAATCAGAGCAATAGCGTGGAAGGAGCGAGCGGTAGTGTTCAAATGCGGAAATTTGGACAACCTGCCAAGCTCCCACGCAGGCACAGTGCCCGATTTGGCGTGGGCCAAAAGCTCTCTGTCGAAGGCTTCGGTCATATACTTCATCTTGTTCGGGTCCAAAACCTTCACCCACGTCTTTACTAAATCTTCAGCCGTTATCCTGCCCTGCTTTTCAATAATGGCTGTGCACATGAGTTTCTGGCGTTCTGTTCCATCCTCTGTGCTGCCTGCAGGGTGGTCCCAATCCACGTCGTAATGGTGATATGCCACAAGCTTGTCGAAGACGCCATATTTATTGGCTATTTTGTCCATGTCCCAGCCCTCCACGGCCGCTCCCATGGCCGAACCAATGCGAGAGCCGGCAAGACATCCGTAAATCTTATCGTACATGCTGGTCCTTGAAGGATTTCTTTTTTTCCTGCCTGCGACGGCGGCCGAAGCCGGTTTGCCTGCCACCAGGCTAACAGCTCCTGCGCCCACTGCTACACGGGACAGCAATTGCCGTCGAGTTAAGTCGTCTTTCTTCATGAATGTTACTCCTTTCTTAAACGCTGAGGCATTTGCCATTTGTTAGCACTTTAATTCTTTCCGAATCAAACAGCCGTCACAGGGACAGAATGCGCGAATGTTCTCTTCAGGCGTGGCGGGTGGTACCTCACAGCCCGGCATTAAGATGAATTTGTCTCCGCCGGCCTTGAGACATTTCCTCGCCGCTTCAGCAACATCTTCGGGGCTGCCCTGCAATAAAACGGCCGAAGGGTCAAAATTGCCGCACAACGTAATCTCCGGACCGACAAGCTCCCTTGCCTGGTCAAGTGGAACCATCCAATCAACATCTATAATATCGGCGCCACTTTGGGCCATGTATGCAATATGATTCTTTATATTGCCGCAGATATGCAACTTGACGGCAGCACCGGCTTCATGAATGGCCGCGAAGAGTTTTTGCTCCAGAGGCAAAATATATTCTTTATACATATCCGGTGCGATAAGACCTGCCACCGCATCACCGATTCCAATCATGTCGGCCCCGGCTTTGATTTGGGCAAGGGCAAAGGAAATCTCATTTTGGATGATTACTTCGCCCGCCTCGACAAACATTTCCGGCTTATCTATAAGGTCCAGCATCGCACTTTCCACGCCCCGCAAGTCTGCGTACTCTGCCAGTGGGCCTTCCGCCCAGCCTAATACGCTGTGGGTCTGTCCAGCCTGGGTGGCCATCTTCCGCACACTTTCAATCCGCTGCTTCGTTCGTTCTGCGTTTTCAATATCGAGCGGTTTCACCTTTGATATATCGGCGGCTGTCTTTATTAACACGTCTTTGGGTTTTCCCACGCCGTCGGCGGGATATTCAAATTCCATCCCATAGGCGGATGCTTCCCGCCAGGGGTCGCTTATCGCGCTTGCCTGGTCGAGATTAAACGCCCTTGTAACCGCAAG
>CAYGBH010000296.1:0-5464 GCA_964348055.1 uncultured Pirellulales bacterium | reverse complement strand
TGATGTTGGCAGGAGACCTGTATGGCGGGGTGTAATCGCTCTGGCCTATAAGTGAAAGAACATTGGTATCACCGGCTTGTTCAATCTGCCAGACATCCGAGTCTGTTGCCTGCCAGGCATCCAGACTATTGGCCTCGAAATCGTCCTGGAATGCCAGGACTACCTGGGCACTATCACCGTTAGTATCCCCGGCAAGTGGCTCCAGGGATACAACCGGCATTGAGCGGACCAGTTCTATACCAACACCAGTTCCAAGGTTGCGGCTGTATTGCCTGTCGGTTGCATTGTTCCAGTGCTCGTGTGCGCCGAGACTCTGCAGGCCCCAACCGGTCCCGTCCGGATCATAGAAAGTTCCGGAGCAGGGGTCGTTGGCCATGGCTGCCTCGTGGAGATAGTCATCTGCCGTGCTGTAATTATCCGGAGCGGCAGTATACGTCATAGTGGGCTCACTGCGTATAAAATCGACGCAGACCGAGTCAATCGACACCGGGTCCTGGGAGACAAACAAGCTCGACGGCCAGTCATTGTTAAATGGCTCCATTTGCCATTTTGGTGATTTGCTCACTGGTGTGCCCATATTTAATGCACCGTAGAGTGCGTCAACAATGTAGAGAATCGTCTTGCCTCCCAGGTGTTTATAGCCTATGAGGTCCACCAGGGCCTCGTATGACCCCATCGGTCTGGGCAGGCGGGGAAAACTTGACTCTCCCCACGGCTGGGTTGTATCAAAGGCATTGACATAACCATGTATAGCATTGCCGGGCCAGAAACGCCTCTGGTCTTCTACCCAGGTTGAGCCGAAATGGTTCTTGGCACATAGGGTGACACCGGTTAGAACATGGCCCTTGAGACCTGCAAGGTTAATCAGGTATGATGCCTCCGACACAAAGTTGGGCATCCACCGACGTGGCACTCCCGGATGAGACGGATGGAGCATGGCACCGGTGTCGCGCTGGGCCTTAATTCTGCCGTCGCCGCCATCTGTGTCTGCAAAGCGTACACCGGCCAGCTCAGGCACACTGCCAAGGGCATAGAGCGTGGAAGGCACATGGCGTGAGGCATCATATACGGTTATGTCCGACGGTTCGACGCCCACCACTAAGACCAGTTGCCTGAGCAGGGCCTCGAGCAGCTGTGGCGCTGTGTAAGAATCATTGCCCTCGGTTCCATGGGAGTTGCACTGATTGAGATTACACTTGATTGCGATCTTCTCGCCCGGTCGATAGCCAATGCCGCCCTTGTTATGACGTTGATTGTAATATCTAAAGATGCTTTCCCATGCCCCGCTGTCTGTTGTCTGCCCGGTAAGCCACTGGATTGAGCTGCTTAGCATCTCTCTTACCCGCTCAGGATCTGTATATTTGTCATTCCACCAATACCCTTTACCCTTCTGCCAGGTAGCAGAATACGGGTCGTGTACCCATACAACGCGGCCGGGATGCACACCCTTGCCAACGCCCATTGGGCTGTTCGGCGGATCAACAGGCGTGAAGATACCGCCATATGCAGCCTTGGCATCCCTGCCTGTCATGCCAGCCGACCACCAGATTGCGAAAACGGCGGCCACGAAGCACGCGACGGCCACTACATAGCGGGCCTTTAACCAGCTCTTTCTTGCCTTGCGCACAAACATCATAGAGCCGACTACGCCCAATAACCACACAACAAAGCTGGACGCAAGTGGTGCAGCCACACGTTGGCATGGATATGTTGCGCGCAAAGGCTTCGGAATCACCCTGATCAAGAACCAGGCCAGCGCAGCCAGCCCTGAAAGGGGAAACAGCCATTTGAATAGCCCGTATTGCTTGGATTGGAACTTTACCTTGGCCTCTGGGCATATAGTGCCATGCTCATTACCGCTTCTGAGGTGGTTTCGAGTGTTCATTTTGATCCTCCTACGTACTAACCAGGGCTTGAATTCATTTTTCTAAGGTACAGAATACAAGAAAAGAAGGGAAAAGTCAAAAGGAAAAGGTGTAGTTTTGCTGTTGAGTCAATCCTAAAAGCAGACTATAGGGATGTGTGATGGCAATATTGTCATTTCAACCGAAGCCGCCGTTCTTGTTTTCGCAAGTCCACAGTCTGCAGAATGGCCAAGCCCCGATGCAGAGGACATCATGGCCTTGGCCGCGATGGATCAAAGCTGACAATGACAAGCTTATTGGAATCTGCAAAATACCATCGCAGCATAAGTGCCAGAAAATAAATTCACACCCACTTAAAAAACAAATAGTATTTGCTTGAATTACAACTGCAATGTGTTATGATGTGGTCTGAGAGCAAAGATTGGGTATTGGGTGTAGGATGCGACATCGAATTCGGATACCAATTGTGTTCGACGAGATCTCGGACTCAAGAAATGGCGCGGCTGCCGGCTCGTTGGTCGGACGGCATCGACCAGCTTTTACATTGGTCGAGCTCCTGGCCGTCATCGCGATTATCACGCTTCTCGCTGCAATCCTGCTGCCGGCGCTTTCTCGGGCCAAGGCGAAGGCTGAAGAAGTGGTCTGCCTGAACAACCTCAAGCAGCTTCAGGTTTGTGCAAAACTCTATACGCTGGACCACGACGGCGTCCTACCGCCGAACCGATACGTTTATAACGTCAACACCCAAGGGCCTTCGTACGGCTTCAGCAACAAACTGACATGGTGTCCCGGGCTGGCGCCCTTCGATACCACCACCGAGAATATCGAACGCGGCCTGCTCTTTCCTTACAACAAATCAACCGACATCTATCGGTGTCCATCCGACAAGTCGTGGGTGCAAACGCCGGAAGGTGAATCCCTGCATATTCGGCGGACGCGTAGCTACAACATGAGCCAATCCATCAATGGCTCGCCGTATCCCGACGAAACGGTCATTTTCCCCCCGAGCTTCACCAAGATATCCGATATAGACGATCCATCGCCATCGGAGCTGCTCTTCTTCGTTGGTGTCCATGAGGATAGCATACTCGATTCTCTGTTCGGTATCCCGCCGGAGGGTTGGAAGTTCGACGAGGAGCCACGGTGGTGGGATCTTCCAGCCGGGCGGCATTCGCAGGGTTGCAACTTCTCTTTCGCCGATGGCCACGTCGAGCACTGGCGATGGGTTACTCCAAAGATATTCACTAAACCTGGCCAGCTCGTCAGGCAGGACGGCGAACTCGAGGACTTCTTAAGGGTTCAGCGAGGCGTGAAGCCCGAGACACGGTTCTGAAGGAACTGCGCCATTCATCAGCCGCTGTCGGCCCGAATAACCTCGTTCACCTGAGATGACTACTGAATCATATGTTAAGGGGTCGCTGCATTTTCTCTTCATCTGCACCTGTATGAATGGCCCGAATTCTACCTATTTCGCAGGAATATAAAAGAAAAGGTGAGAAACCAGATCTTGGTACTGAAAACATAGATTTGCGAGTTTCCCAATATCACATTCTATGCTTTTAATCTGGCCGGAGATTGCATTATTAACTGGGACCCGTGGACACTCGGCAAGAGCAATCCAGTGGTATGCGTTATGTTGGATGATTCGGATTACTACGTCGAACTTGATCCAGGTGCTACCGGGCACGTGATCCCTGCTTCGGAGATCCCTACCAGCAATCCTTTGAGCGGTACAGTACAGTTCAAGAACAGGACATTTGAAGGTGGAGTCGGTACCCACGGTGACAAAATCAAAGGTTCACCCTTTACTATATTCTCATGGTGGGGGCCGCCAGTCTCCGGATTGATATGGATGGGAGGTGAAGGTAGTGGCATTGGGTATTCATTTGACGAGAGTAACTGGCTTTACTTCTACTCATCTGTGCCTGTATTGGATTACAATATCACTTTAGGTCAGTGGGACCCAGTAGGGCCTGTGGGTTTGATTTATACGGATTGGCCTTTCTATTACGTATTCGAAACAAATTGTTGGATGCTTGCTATACCACCGGCAAGCGGATTGTGGGTATATCATTTCAGCACTGGTCAATGGACAATATTGCCTCGAATAATACCTTGGTAAAAGAGAAGACAGCTAAAGCAATATTGAATATGCAAGGCTTGATTTATAAATTTGGTTTCAGGTGCAGAATTAATGCCTTGATTACTTCTTCGTATGCCCATTTAAACGATGAACTGGTCTTGAGGGGTATCTATGGGCATATTTTGCATAAATTTTCCTTGACAGGGAGGTGGCTAATCCAGTATAAATAAAAAAGGAGTACTTTGTGCCCGTGTAGGCGGGTTTCTGTGGATTTTGCTCCTCTGACATGTGGGAACTACGTACTTTTTCGATAGAGGAGGAGTCACTATGCGGGGGGTTCCCAAAAGCGAAAGAATGCGTTTGGGGGCCCCGGGGCGCGGAGCTGTATAAGAATTCTGTGCTGTAGAGTTAGGATTTTTACATTTCAATTAACAGCTCATATCAGCTTTTGCTCGTCCGGCGAAGGCTGGCCGGAGTCGGAAAGAAAGGAGGTAGAATCAAGTCGTAAAACATTGTCCTTGGCACGCAGGAAATTTAGTGAAGGTGGAAGTTTTTATCCATTATCCGTAGTAGTCTTACTACGAAGGATGAATCGGTCGTTTTGTTTGAAGGAGGATTACTATGTCCAAGGAATTGATTTCTTAAGAATTCTTAGTGTGGGAACAGGAAACTTTATTTGGAGGAAAAATTATGTTAGAGAAAAAATTTGTGAGGTTCTTCCTGTGTTTGGTGGTAGTACTTAGTCTTTCAGCTACTGCAACCAGAGGAGCAAATATTCTATTTGTCTCCTCGATGACATCAGTAGAGGACGATGCCCTCAAAGCCTTCCTGGAAGCGCTTGGACACACGGTAACGTATATCGATGACGATGAAGATGAACCAACTACCGAGGCCGCGGCTGCTGCCGCGGATGTTGTCTTTATTTCCGAATCGGTAGGCTCCAGCGGGATCAGGACCGAAATCACAGAAATTGAAACTCCCATGGTCATCGGCGAGATGTGGGGCTGGGATGAAATGGGTTTGAGTTTGGCAGAAGGTGACGGAGACGCCGCTGCGGTCACTACAGACATAGAGATCGTCAAGCCTGGACACTATCTGGCCGCAGGTCTCAGCGGAACCGTGGCCGTTTTCACTGACATTCCCGCCGGGTGCCATCTTGGCAGGGGCATCACAGGGCCAGAGGCCACCGTTATTGCGACAGCCACACTTGCCGACGGCGTGACCTACGATGTTATTTTTGTCTACGAAAAGGGAGCTCGGCTGCCTGTAGCTCCGGCAGACGGCAGTCCTCAGTTTGCAGCTGATACCCGTATTGGTATCGGCTTTCACGAGTCTTGCTACCCTGCGCTTAGCGACAACTATTATGCACTGTTAGAAGCGGCGATTAACTATGCGTTGGGTTTCAGAACACCGCCGGGAATGGCCAAAGAACCCTCCCCTGACAATGAGGCGACAAATGTACCGCGGGATGTGGTTCTTGGCTGGACGCCGGGAGAATATGCGCCACCAGTCAGTG
>CAYGBH010000295.1:4179-5500 GCA_964348055.1 uncultured Pirellulales bacterium | reverse complement strand
ACTTATCGCCAAACTTAGTCACTTTGGTCAGGCCCATTATCGCACACCCACCGGCCTGCAGAATGCTTCGATAATCTACAGGGTCGAAGGCAGTATACGGGCTGGACCAGTTACTGAGCCTGTTGAAAATATCAAACAGAGTTGTAACAGTGTTGTTTATGCTGGGCCAGAATGACTTTACCGTCATTCCCGGATACATCCTACTGATCTTGTCATTGTCCACAATAACAAGCGGCGATATTTTCCCTGCCGCAGCCATTTGACTTAATTCCCAAGCCACTTTATACGCGTTTTCAGCTATTACTGGTGAACTGGCTTCGCCTACAGTAGGTAAGGTCATAACTACACCCACAGTCTTATTTGGATTGCTCAGTCCAATATATCGTGCGTATCTTTTGGCAATCTCAATCAATCCACCGACGCTTCCGCTACCGGTACCACCACCGGCCCCGAAGCAAACCATAATATGGTCAACTTGAGAGCCGAATGTCTGCCTGGTACGGTGCAAAATCTCTTGCTGATACTGCTGGACAGCTTCTTTGCCCCTTTCCATATCCTTGCCGGCGCCCTTTTCGCCTATGTCCATCAAGAACTTTTGCTCCTTGGGGATAGCAAGCCAATCCAAATCATTGTGAGTCGTATTCACTGCCAGTACCTTCTTATAACCCAAATCGTGGAAGGACTTTACTAGTCTTCCGCCGCACTGACCCGCTCCGATCCATGCATAGCGGACAGCACCCTGGATATGGTCCCTAACACCAGCCTCTTCCTGGATATCAGGTTCCCATTGTTCCAGAGCCAAAGTGGGCAGTAACCAGGCATTGAAATCAAACTTGCTCTTTGATTTTGCTGGGCTTCGTTTTTGAGCAGTTTTCTTCGCAGTGGTCTTTTTGACTACCTTGGCCTTCGGTGTTATATGTCTCTTGGCTGACGGACGCTTTGTTGCTATACTCTTTTTAGCGGCCTTGGGCTTGTGTGTTACATGTCTCTTGGCTGACGGACGCTTTGTTGCTACGCTCTTTTTGGTGGCCTTGGGCTTGTGTGTTACATGTCTCTTGGCTGACGGACGCTTTATTGCTACGCTCTTTTTGGTGGTCTTGGCTTTGGGTCTTACATGTCTCTTGGCTGACGGACGCTTTGATGCGACGCTCTTTTTGGTAGCCTTGGCTTTGGGCCTTACGCGTTTCTTAGCTGACGGACGCTTTGATGCGACGCTCTTTTTGGCGGCCTTGGCCTTGGGTCTTACACGTCTCTTAGCTGACGGATGCTTTGATGCGACGCTCTTTTTGGCGGCCTTGGCCTTGGGTCTTACACGTCTCTT
>CAYGBH010000295.1:0-4079 GCA_964348055.1 uncultured Pirellulales bacterium | reverse complement strand
GCTTTGATGCGACGCTCTTTTTGGCGGCCTTGGCCTTGGGTCTTACACGTCTCTTAGCTGACGGACGCTTTGATGCGACGCTCTTTTTGGTGGCCTTGGCTTTGGGCCTTGAGCGTTTCTTAGCTGACGGACGCTTTGATGTGACGCTCTTTTTGGTTGCCTTGGCCTTTGAGGCGGGCCTTCTTTTGGTCGCCTTGGCCTTTGACGATGGCCTTCTTTTAGTTGCCTTAGCCTTTGAGGCGGGGCGTTTCTTAGTCGCCTTGCCCTTCGAGGCCGGGCGTTTCTTAGTTGCTTTAGCCTTAGAAGTTCTTTTCCTGTTTTTTACCGATGTTTTTCCCATTTCAATTTCTCCTACAACTAACTAAATTAACGATTGTTCGTTAAACCTCTTTTCTGACTATTCTTCAAACACTACCCCACGCATTTTGAAACAACGTTGGCTCTTATCGGCACATCAACTGCGGTGCATAACTTCTTTTTTCACCCTTTTTTCGTTTTTTTACAAAGAAAGCCTTTTTTCGGCTGTATCCCACAGGTTAGAGGCTACAACGCCGAATTGCCATTCACCTTGCGGGAAATTTAAGACCGATAATTGACATTGCAGTGAAATTCTTAATTCGAAGAATGCAAAAGCCCCTGGCAGGATTGTATCGCTCTGGAAAGTCCACAGGTTATAGCAGAAATATTGCTTACGTCATCAACTGTTAATTTGTGTTCCGATGAACAGTAAACCAATATAAAGCCTAATGACGAGCCAAGCAGGTCAAGGGGGACCGTCACCGCCGAGATTTTATTTAATCCAATCAAGTTGCCCTCCAGACCCATTGCAAACATATCATCGAGGGTGCATACTTTGTTCGACTTGCAGATATTATCCATCAGCTCAGGGGTGAAACAATTCTCAAGGTGCTGCTTTTCAAGAATGATTGGCTGCTCACCTTGGAACATATGCAGTTCGAAGTTGTCTGATTGACGCAAAAAGAAGGTAACATTTACATCGGTGTTACCCTCTTTAATAAGTCTGACGGCAGTGTATAAAAGGCTGCTCAAGTCGATTGTCCCGATGATTGACTCGTAGAAATTCGCTGCGAAACTGATGGTGTTCAGTCTTTTGATAAAGTCCCTCTGAGCAGCAATGAGGTCATTGCAGAGTATATCTATTTTTTTCGCCTGCCTCTTGCGCTCTTTGTTTAGCTTCTTTATAAGCAGACGCAATCTTCTATGTCGCTGTTTATCACCCACGATTACTCGTTCTTTTGATAGCTAATCGGAATTTGCAGTGGCTCCCGTACTTTAGATTCGGCTCAACAAAAGGAGGGCTTTAAGGGCAAAGAAATATTAAATAGAGCCAGTCTCAGGTAGCCCTATAAACAACCGGTTATCAGTTTTGCAGCTATTGACCCCGCTTTAAGAACGTGCATCAAAACAAATTGATGTTTACTGTTTTGCCTCGGTTTTCGGACTTGTTATTTGCAGGTTAATTACGTCACGGTTGGACATAATGGGATGAAATAGGACGGAGGGCCCCCACAAGGCGGGAACCCAAATTCAATTATCAATAATAAGTGGCCTTGGTAATTACTGCACTCAAGCCGGGCAGCAGGCAAGTAGCTGATTCGACCTGTCACCGACAGAAACTTTGCGGACGCGGGCGGCAAAATCATCAATCTCCTGTACTTTCTCGAAGCCGATGACCATCGTATCCACACAGCCTAAGCCGAGCACGTATCGGACCGATTCGTCACGTTTTTCATTACTGTCTCGGAAGCCGCCCTCGCCTATCAGTTTCATCCCCACGACACCTTTGCCCTGCTTGCGCAGGGCCTTGAGGGTTGCTTCGACCCTGGGTATCTCCTCAATTTCTTTCACGTCCATCTTCACGGCATAAGGATTGATCCGTGCGTGCACCGAATCAACCCAAGGTTCTTTCAGGCACGCCTCCAATGCCTCCAGTGAATGGCACGACACCCCATGTGCCCGGATGCTGCCTTTCTTCCTGAGTTTTGCCAAAATGTCCATCTGCCTGCCCAGCTCCTCCGGCCACCTGGCGGATGAAACGCAATGCAGCAGTATAAGGTCGATATAGTCGGTCCTCAGCTCCTTGAGAAAACGTTCGACAACGACGTCGGGGTCAGGGCGTTCCTTTTCCGGCAGACCGCCGCGACGCCACCAGATTTTTGAGACTAACACGTAATCCTTGCGTGTCATCTTCTTTAGCGCTCGCGCCACATACGGGTGCGTGCCATAGAGGTCAGCCATGTCAAACAGTCGCACGCCGCGCTCATACGACGCCTGAAGCAGCGCCTCAAACTTTTCTTTCCCCATACGAGTCTGATTCGACTGGCGCCTGCCGCCGCGCATGCCTGTGCCGAAGCCGACACGCGATACCTTAATCTTCGTCTCTCCTAATGGCACGCGCTCGTATGGGTCGAACACTCTCGTTTCCTGCTCCGCAACGGCTGCAAGCTCTGCCCCCAGCAGCATGCCGCCCACCCCTGCAATCGATTTAGTTAAGAATTCACGACGTTTCATTTCCATTGCTAACAACTCCTTAAAAGACAGCACCTCCAATTCGTGCACCTTCTATGCTCAGCTTTTAAGTTCTGCTGATGCAAGAATCTTCCTGCAGGTGCAATGATTTCCTAAGTGACATAATGCGAGTTTTGAAGTGTGGAATTTCATTGGAAACGAATAATTGCCTACCTCCCCGTATCCGATTGTTATGTGTGGAAAGAAGTTTTCGAAACTCGACTTCTCAGGATAGTTCTTAATCCAGAGTAAGGTTGATTCTCCAGCCTCGGGGGGAGAAAATATCATATCCGCCGTTACATCATAGCTGAAATATGGTGCCAGTCTTTGCATAACTTCTTCATGAAGTGATTGAAGTGCTTCTGTATTTTCTATCTGAAAGACCGAAACTTTTTCGCCGGCGGAACTTGTTTCAACATGAATGCCGGTAACACGTAGCTGTCCCAAAGAATTTTGTTTGGTTCCCGCAAGGCGGGGTCCCTTCGAAATTGTCTGCAGAACTTTCTCAATATCAGCAATGTCCGCTTCGTTGATACAACCCATAGCCAGAGAAATATGGGGCAGGCAATTCTTTTTATCCAGAACAATTTTGTCAGCGACCCCCCTTTGCGGGAATCCAGCGCATTGTTTCAGTAGCTCTCTATTCGCCTCAATAGCTTTATCCATCATCTCATCCGATGGTAACAATACAGCATCAACAGCTATCTTTGCCATCTTAAAAACTCAAAACTAATCAACGGTAGTCATCGGCCGACTCGAACATGTCGAGGATTCGTTCGAGTGCATCATATGGGTACGTGCCGATGTTCACCGTCAACAGGTCGTTCCTATTGGAAACAGTAGTCACGTGCCCGGCAGCGAACAGGATGTTGCTGGCCGCACGCTGATGGCTCGTTCGGGTCTTGACCTGGAACGCCGCCAGCGATGGGTGCGCCAGGAACTGCACATCGGCAACCAGAGCAGACACGGGCTGCCCCTTGCTGTTCCGGCCCAAGTCGTTCAATTTGATGTGAAGCGCCTTTGGCCGGCCGGTGAGCAAGGCCACAGATGCGTGGCGGTAGTAGAAGTCGCTCTGGGCCTGGGACCGTCCGACCTGGGCCAGCTGCTCTCGGGCTTCCGATGGCTGGTCCGCGCCCGGGCAGAATAGGACCGTGGGCTGATGGGCAAGGTAGTCTTCCAACAGCAGCCCCAGGCCCACAGGAGCGCCGTCTTCCAGAGACAACAGGCTGGTTACATTGCCGGTCACCGTGTAGAAATTCGAGCCCGTGACCGGCCGACCGGCCGGCCCGAAGGGGATCGTGTCACCGAAGTCCTGGGCATATAGATGGATTGCCAAGCCCACCTGGCGGAGGTTCCCTGCACAGGCCGCCCGACGTACCTGATGCCTGGCCTGGGTCAGTGCCGGCAACAGCACCGCTATCAACAGGCCCAAGATGGCTATCACTACCAACACCTCCACAAGACTGAAGCCGGCATGCTGGTCTTCATTGACTTTCGATGGATAGCTTACCGTGCGCATTTCACTTGTCAGACACAGGCTCGTCATCCGC
>CAYGBH010000294.1:0-5526 GCA_964348055.1 uncultured Pirellulales bacterium | reverse complement strand
CATCCTTCAAACACTTCTGTAGGACTTTGTCTTTTGCATACAGTTTTTTCAGATTCTCCAGGTCTTTTTCCTTCAACATCAACCGGGGATGGTTCTTATCGAGGGTTTCAAGGAGCGAAGAAGAGTCTATAACCACCTCCTTGGCAGGTGCCCACGTAGCATTCCAGCAGGTAAAGACGGTCACCAACACCAAGAACTTACACATGTTCAGCATTTTTCACCTCCATTTTTTCTGACTGGATTCGCATCTTACCTTCTTTTTACAAAATGATGTCACAATAATCAAGCGAAGAATTAGCTTTGACAAACTGACAAGCCGTTGGTAAATATTGGACCCAGGACGGTTGCAAAAGTGGCCAAAGAGACCTTACGTTAACTTTATTCAGAGACAACTCGATGAGTAACAAACCTCAGGTTTGTATTGTCGGCGGTGGGATGATAACCCAGGTGCAGATTCTGCCTTCGGTCTATCAACTTCAGCATCTGGGTATTGTCGGCCAGGTTAGCGTGTGCGCATTGAACAGCGCCCCGCTAAAGGCCCTGGCGCAGGACCAGACGCTCAAAAAGGCATTTCCCGGCCACAGCTTCACGGCGTATCCTTCTTTGGATACCGACCCGCAGCAGAACTTCCCCGAGCTATTCAGGGAAATAATTGAGAAGATGCCCAAAGGCAGTATCGTGGTCGTTGCGGTGCCGGACCAGTTGCACTATCTGGTTATACAGGCCGCCCTTGCCGCCGACCAGCACATATGCTGTGTGAAGCCGCTGGTGCTGAAATATTCGCAGGCCGTTGAAATCGAAAAAACCGCCTATGACAAGGGGCTTGTCGTAGGCGTGGAGTATCATAAGCGGCTCGACGACCGGGCGTTGATGGCCCGCCGGCTCTACAGAGAAGGCAAATTTGGGGAATTTCGCATCGGCCACGCGGAAATGAATGAGCCCTATTACTACCGACATTCGAATTTCCAGAACTGGTGCACCATAGAAAATTCCGATATGTTCACTTATGTCGGCTGCCATTACGTCGACCAGGTGCATTTTATCACAGGACTGCTGCCCAGAGCGGTATCTGTTTACGGCATAAAAGACACATACCCCAACGGCAAAACCGGTTATTTGTGGACCGATGCCCGTATCATCTGGGAAAACGATGCGTGCCTGCACGTTACAAACATAATGGGTTATCCGGACGAGGGGCCCGGCGGCAATTTTCAGGGCATCCGTATGTACTGCCGGGGTAAGGACAAAAGCGGCATGCTCGTACACAACGACCAGTACCGCGGTATCGAACACTGTTACATTGAAAAGGGCAGCGAACCCGGTGACACATACTATTCCGAGCCGAGTCCGGATTATTTTAAGTATGTCGAGCTTGGTGGCAAAGGACTGACACCGGTCGGATACGGGTATCGTTCGATTGAATACATAGTAAAGAATATCTGCAAGTGCATTGATGTATCTGGCGGCGTTGACCACAAAAAGGCTGTGGCCCTCAGACAAAAACTGATTAAGCAATTTGATAACGAAGGTATCATGGCAACGCCCGCAAACAGCTCGTACAACGAGCTGGTGACCGAGGCGGCCCGGCTGTCAATTCTAAACGGCGGCAAAAGAGTCAAAATAACCTACGGCGAAAACGCAGGCGTACAAAAAATCTGAAATTTCAAATCTCAAATTAGTATAGACCGAAGATAAGATGGCAAAAGAATTTCCGCTTGTATCAACTGAAGTAAAGCCTGTATCGACGAAGTTTCGCAAACTCTCAGGACCTATTCCAAATTCTGCGACAATAAAACAGATTGAAAAGCTTCGTGAGGCCGAGCCGCTTAGTATGCGAGGTCAGCCGCCGGTAATCTGGAACCGTGCCGAGGGGGTGAATGTTTACGATGCTTACGGCAACATGTGGCTGGATTTTTCATCGGGTGTACTTGTTACCAATGCCGGCCACGGCTGTAAAAAAATCGCCGACACAATTATCAGCCAGGCTTCAAAGCCGCTGCTGGCCACCTATTGTTTCCCAAATCAGCCGAGGATTGAGCTTACGCAGAAGCTCGCTTCACTCGCACCACAAGGCCTAAATAAAGTGTTTCTCCTCAGTACCGGCGCAGAAACAACAGAGTGCGCCCTGAAGCTAATGCGTACATACGGACGAAAGACCGGCACAGACGACAAAAGCATCATTGTTTCATTCGAAAATTCCTTTCACGGCAGGACCCTCGGTGCCCAACAGATGGGAAGCTTGGGCGGCGGTAAAGCGTGGATAAAAAATCTCGACCCCGAAATAGTTCAGGTGCCGTTCCCTGATGGATTCCGCTGCGAAGATACCAGCTTTGAGCTGTTCGAAAAAAACCTTGCACGGCTTGGAGTCGAGCCGGACAACGTGGCCGGCGTAATAAGCGAAACATATCAGGGGGCCGGGCCTAACTTTATGCCCGAACAATATGCAAAGGATCTGCGAAAATGGTGTGACAAGTATGGTGCTCTGCTCTGTTTCGATGAGGTCCAGGCGGGTTTCGGCAGATGCGGAACTATGTGGGGCTTTGAGCTGTATGACGTGCTACCGGACTTGTTCTGTATCGGCAAAGGAGTCAGCAGCTCATTGCCAATCAGCGCAGTAATCGGCGCCGAAAGAGTCATGAATTTATACGGGCCCAATGAGATGACCAGCACTCACTCGGGTAATCCTATCTGCTGTGCGGCTGCACTGGCAAGTATCGAAGTTATCGAGCAGGAAAAGCTGGTTGAGAACGCGGCAAAGCTCGGGCTGGTCCTCAAGGAGCATCTGCAGCTAATAAAGAGCGAGTTCTCCGATGTAATCGGTTTTGCGCCGTCAGCGGGTCTCGTCGGTGGGCTGCTGATGGTAAAAAAAGGCGGTAAAGAGCCGTACAACGAGCTGGCCTGGAATGTGGTCAATCTCTGTTTCCGCAAGGGCCTGCTGATGTTTGCGCCCGTGGGTCTGGGCGGAGGCTGTGTTAAGATAGCGCCGCCGTTGTGCATCAGCAAAGAAGCGGTCAAAGAAGGCTGCGAGGTAATTCGTGAAGCGGTAAAAGAAGCGGTCGGCAAAAAAACGCAAGAATAAAAATGCAAAATGTAAAATTAAGGAAGTCATCGCCGCTTTGCGGCGATTCCACAATTTTGATTTTTTATTTTTGATATTTAAATTTCCTGCTCGTTGCCCTACACATCTATCGTGCACAAACCACCCACAGGCGTGATTGTTTCCGCCGCCATTGGCAGGTTGCGTGGCTGATAGTATTGTTCAGCCATGTTTTCAATGACCCGGCTGGCATATTTATCTTCGACGATAGCCACGATACAACCGCCCATGCCGGCGCCGACAAGACCTGCGCCGATGACACCCGGCGTTGCCATCGCAATATCGACGAGCATATCTATCTCCGGCAAGCTAACATTATAACCGCCACTCTGACGCCATAGGTTGGCTCGGCTCATACGCTGTGGGACACCTGATTCCAAATCCTCTATCAAAGCATCAAGCCTTGCTGCGGGATAACTGTTGTCGGTTGGCACGCGTTTTCCGTCAATGAGTTTTGTCACACGGTCGCCAGCGTGGGAGATGCAGAGCAACTCGCCGAAAGTTTTCATATCGCCTGCTCGCAGAGCCTGTGGAACCATATCGGCACGAATACACTCGGCTATCCCATATAGGCATATCTGTCTGATGGGATAGCCCTGTTCGGGCTCATTGTGACTTCTAAAGACATGACAAATTTCCTGCTCGTGTTCAGGAAGTGATTTTAAGATGTCCACACGGCTGGCAGAGGCAGGCAGTGATTTGACTATTCGATAAATCTCGGCCTGGTCTACGCCGAGCTTCTCCGGATTGACATCGCGAAGGTGTTCAAGTTTGTCGGCGTACTGTGGAAAGTTCTTACGAATCATCATCAGGCCGAACTCATAGGCGGCGACACGACTGTTAAAGGTATTGCGGGCGCCAGTTTGCTTCTTTGCTTCAACGAGGCTGTTGGCCAAAACGATGTTGTAGCCAGCCGGAAGCGGGATACTTTCCACCGTCAGCGGAAAGGCGGTGATATGGAGGATTGTATCGGGTTTGCTGAATGCAATCGCGGCGTGGTCGCTGCATCCGCCACGGGTGCCAACATACCACTCAGCGAAACCTGCGTGCTCAATCAAATCAGCGGTTTCGATCTCAAGGCCGTTTATCCGTACTATTGCTTCTGCTGCAAGACAAACCACTGCCGATGACGAGCTAAGCCCCGCTGCTCTGGGGATATTGCCGTAAAACATCATATTCATCCCCTTAATCGCCCGTCCGAAGCTGCCATCGTCTTCTGTGTTGAGATACTGAAAGTACAGAACTGCGGCGCGGATATAATTCGACCAGGTTACCGATGTATCGTGCTTGCGTTTTGCAAACTCATCGTGGCACCAAGCGTCCCAGTTCCGGATTTTTTCCCCAGCCGGCAGAGACTGACTGATGCGGAACTGTTCATCAGGAAACTGGCCCGCCTCGACGTTTTTTGCCAGCACCCTGTCGTCGTCACGCGGCTCGACTACTAGCCACATTTGCTTGACGCCGATTGGGTTGACTGACCCGCCGCGGTGGTCAACGTGAGTGCCAACCAGGTTAACGCGGCCGATTGAACGCACTATGATGACCCCCCTGTCTTCTTGTCGAAGACAAGCAGGGGGGCGGTCAGCTCCATACGCATCGGCAAACGCCTGGAGTGTGCGCAGACACATCTGAGCCGCCGCGTTTCGCAAATCATCGTTATTGCCGTAGATTTGATTCAACCTTTTGTGAAATGCACTGCCCGCATCTTTGACCAACTCAATCCAACTGCTGACCGACCTCTCAACAGCCATAGGTTGTCGTCCTCCAAGATGCTTCTACGTTGTTCAATATACACGCAGATAACAAGCTTTACTTGGCTGAGTATACCGTATTTCCATCGACTATGGTTGATTCGACGGTTACCTTGTAATTACCCGGCGAGCCGGTGACGTCAATCACGCACAAATCAGCCTTTGCCCCGTCAACGACCGAACCGCAGCCTTCGGTTTCCAAGCCGGTTAGCTTACACGCATTGGTAGAGAATATCTTTGCGGTCGCCACCAGGGCTTCTTCCAGCTCCAGCGCCTTGTGCCGGCGGTTCCAGATGCCCTGCATATCTGTGGTAAGCCAGTTGAGCAGGTTGGCAAATCCGCGGTTCATCGTCAAATTGCTACTAAAGAGTGTGTTTGGCTTGCCGACTACACGAAAGTAGCCGCCGTCATCACTGACCGCACCATGCACACCGGCGATGGTGAATTGCTTCAGGTCCGAACCGGCGACAAATGTGCAGTCGGTTACTCCCACAATTCTCTCTACACCCTTGCGTTTTATAATATCGCGGACATAGGCGGGATTGACGTGGAAACCGTCGCAGATTTGTTCGGCGTAAAGCTCATCGAATTGCAGCACCGCTTCGATGGCGCCGCCTCCATCAAACGGTTTATACGAGCCGCCGGTCGGGCCGTTTGTGAAGTGAATACTGTATTTAA
>CAYGBH010000293.1:0-5530 GCA_964348055.1 uncultured Pirellulales bacterium | reverse complement strand
AATACGATAAGGTGGTGGTTCATTGCGGCTGCGGCAACACCTTCGAGACCCGCAGTACGGTAAAAGAAATCCACGCAGAGATCTGCTCGATGTGCCATCCATTCTATACAGGCAAGCAAAAATACGTCGATACGGCCGGCCGAATAGAGCGGTTCCAGAAGAAATACGGCACAAGTTACATCAAAGGCGCCCCATCTTCGGGCTCCCCAGATGCAAAAAAAGCTGTTGGGGAACCCTCTAAAAAGCCGGAAAACGAGAACCCCAAAAAGAACAAAAAAGACCAGCAACAATAGCTGGTTCTCCATGTTACCCCGCACTAATTGCGCGCAGGCTTGCGCCTAATTGGTGCGGGGTAAATTTGTTTGAAAGAAACGATTCACGAGAGACAAAATTATGGCTAAACAAAAAGACGGTTTGCTGTCAAAACTCAACGAGGTCGACGCACGCTTTCGTGAAATCGAACAGCAGATTGCCGAGCCGGCAATTGCCAGTGACCCGGCCAGGCTGATAGCCCTGTCCAAAGAGCAGGGCAAACTCAGAGCGATAGTTACAAAATATCGCGAGTATAAAAAAACAGTAGCCGGTATCGAAGAGGCCGAGCAGATATTGGCCGACATGACCGTCGATGAAGATTTCAGGGCGTTAGCGAAAGAAGAGAGACAAGAGCTTGAAGGCAAAAGGAACAGGCAGCTTGAGGAAATCGCAAACAGCCTGGTGATGGCCGACGATATGGGTATCGATTCGGTCATAATGGAAATACGGGCAGGCACCGGCGGAGAAGAGGCGGCTCTGTTCGCGCGCGACCTGTACAATATGTATGTAAGATACGCCGACGGTCACAAGTGGAAAATTGAACAACTCGGTTTTAGTGCGACAGAAAAGAACGGCTTTCGGGAGGTTATATTCAGCATCAAGGGTGAGGGGGCGTGGTCTGAATTAGGGTACGAAGCCGGCGGCCACCGCGTTCAGCGCGTTCCGGAGACCGAATCACAGGGCAGGATTCACACCTCAGCGGCAACGGTGGCAGTACTGCCCGAACCGGAAGAACTCGATATTCAGATAGCTGCTGAGGACGTTGTCGAACACGTCAGCAGGTCAAGCGGGCCGGGCGGACAAAACGTCAACAAGGTCAGCAGCGCCATAAGACTCGATCATATCCCGACGGGAATTAGCGTTAGTATGCAGGACGAGCAAAGTCAGCATAAGAATCGCGCCAAAGCATGGCGGGTTTTGAGAAGCAGGGTCTACGAATATCATCAGAACAAAAGAAGAGCCGAGCGCGCCTCGCAACGCAAAACTATGATTGGCTCAGGCGACAGGTCACAAAAAATCAGAACATACAACTTCCCACAAAATCGCGTAACCGACCATAGAATCAACTTATCGCTTTACAGCCTGGATAAGATAATGGCCGGCGACTTGGACGAACTGATTGCGGCACTGAAAAATTACGACAAACAGCAAAGATTGAAAAACCTTTAAAGCGTATCTCGTGAATTGTGAAGCGTATCTCGAAACAGATACGCGAGTAAAAAGGAAGGGAACGCAATACGAGACATGAGATGATAGTCGTTGTTACCGGAATGGTCGGCGTTGACAAGAAAAGCTATCTTCAAAAGGTCTGTCAGTTCGCCGCCCAGAGGGGAAAAGAGGTGCTGCTGTGCAACGTCGGCGACGAGATGTACGCTGAAGCGCCCGATATCCCGCCCGGCAAAATCCTGGACATATCAATGAAACGGCTGAGCTCACTTCGCCGCAGCGTCTTCAAAGACATCATTGCAAAAGCCAAAAATGCGCCCAACCTGATAGTCAATACTCACGCAACTTTCCGCTGGCGTCACGGACTATTTCCAGCGGTGGACTTCGACCAAATGCGCCAGCTCAACGCCGATATGTATATCTGCCTGATTGACGGCGTAATCGCCCTGCACACCCGGCTTCTTGCCGAACACGCCGTCGAACACAGCCTGAAAGATTTGATTGTCTGGCGGGAAGAAGAGATTATCGGCACGGAAATGCTCTGCAAAGGTATCAACGAGAAAATTCCTTTCTATTGCCTTGCCCGCGGCACCAAAGCCGAGACCGCCGAAACATTCTACAGACTTGTCTTTGAAGGCCTGCGTAAAAGAGCGTACCTAAGCTTTCCGATGACCGCGGTCGGCGATATGAAAAATGTCATGAAGGAAATTGACGAATTTCGGCGATTAATGAAACAGTTGTTTATCTGCTTCGACCCCGGCGATTTGGAAGAATCATACTTGCCGCATCACGCCCAGCAGGCAAGTAAGAGGGGGTTGGATTTCGTCGACGTGACGGCATTGGGGAGAAAGGTCCGATTGAATCTGCACGAAGTCAAGCAAATCGAACGCGACATTAACAGCCAGATATACGCCCGCGATTTCATGCTCATCGACCAGTCGGACATGATTATCAGCTTTATCCCGACGTTAGCCGACGGACGGGCCGCAATATCCAGCGGAGTCGAAAGAGAACTCCAGCACGCCCACGAAGCAGCCAAAGAAGTTTACGTCATCTGGACGGCAAAGCAGACTCCGTCTGTTTTCGTCACTCAAACAGCAACAGGGCTTTTCAACACAATAACTGAAGCTGTGGAATTTTTTAAAGAGAAAAGATATGCAAAATAAACAAGGTTATGAGAACTTTCCTGTCTGGATACCTTTGCTTTCTTGTGCTCTGTCCTTATCTATTTATGCTTTAGGCGCTTTGATCTTTTCCCGACTCGGCATGCTCTTTACTGTTCTTTACATAATGTTTTGCTTATGGATCGAGTTTAGGATATTCCAGAAAAGCTGTGTGAATTGTTATTATTATGGCAAAACTTGCGGTCTGGGCAGAGGTAAACTGTGTGCCCTGCTTTTCAAGAAAGGAAACTCCGAAGAGTTCGTTAACAAAGAAATCTCGTGGAAAGATTTAATTCCGGATTTTTTGGTCCTGATTTTTCCTCTTGTTGGCGGCATAATTATTCTAATTAGGGATTTTAGCTGGCTGTTATTAACGCTAATGGTAATATTGGCCGTGCTTTCTATGGGTGGAAATGCCGTCATGAGAGGCTCGTTAGCCTGTAAGTACTGCAAACAAAAAGAGCTCGGCTGCCCTGCCGAGCAGTTGTTCAATAAAGGCGCTAAGACCGCCAGTTCATGAACCTCTTTTTTTTAAGACCGCCGAAATATTAGTGCTTGAATAGAAAGGTTATAAAGAAATTGACCATTACCGATGAGAAACAGTTAGCGGGTGTTATCGACCATACCTTGCTCGAAGCGGCGGCAACAGAAGAGCAAATCAAGCAGCTATGCCGGGAGGCGAAGACTTATGGGTTTCATACGGTATGTGTAAACGGACGCTGGGTGGCTTTGGTGGCCGAGCTGTTAGCCGGGTCGAAAGTTTCGGTTGGCGGTGTTGTTAGTTTGCCGCTTGGTGCCGATTCGACTAAAATAAAAGTTGCGCAGGCCAGGGAAGCTATCTTCGCCGGTGCCGACGAGATTGATATGGTTGCTGATTTGGCGGCGATAATCGAAGGTGACACTAAATATCTGCAAAGTCAGATACAGGCCGTATTGTGCGTTTGCCGTTCGATGAGGCCGGCAGTCGTCCTGAAGGTGATAATCGAATCGGCTGCTTTGAGCCACGAGCAAAAGATATTTGCCTGCCAGATAGCAGACAGATGCAGAGTCGATTTTATTAAGACAAGCACGGGCCTGCACCCTGCCGGCGGAGCAACGATCGAAGATATAAAACTGATGAAAGAAACAGCTCCAAACTGTAAGATAAAGGCAGCCGGCGGAATCAAAACCGCAAAGCAGGCGCTCGAAATGTTAGAGGCAGGGGCAGAAAGAATAGGCACTTCCTCGGGCGTGCAGATTATAAACGAGCTCAGGGCGGAACAGGCAAAATGACAACAGGGATAGTTGCCAAAACAGATGAATATATTCTCTGCAAATTACATTACAGGCAAATCCGCGCATCGATAAATTTACCGGCTCTAAACCAGATATTCGCCGACCGAAAATCGGCGTCAATTCTCGGCGGCAACATGGCCAAGGCGGATGCGGACAGATTCAGTTACTGGGCCGCTGAGCCGAAAGAAATATTTGAGTTCCGGGCGGGACAAAGAGACCCGTTCGCAAAACTGCAAAGAATCCTGGCCAAATACAAACTTGAACCAGACTCAAGACCCGAATTGCCGAAGGGGATTTTTTACGGTGGATGGATCGGGTATTTCAGTTACGAACTTGGCCGATACATTGAGAGGCTGCCGGAAACGACCATAGATGACCTTCAGATGCCGCTGATTCGGCTGTGCTTCTACGATAGGCTTATCGCCTACGACCATGTTGAAGGAGTCTGCTGGCTAATCGCCCTGCAGCTGCCGAACGATTCTCAAAAGCCGGAGGACAAATTATCTTCTCTGGAGCAGTTGTTGGCCCAGTCCCAACGAATTCGCATACAACAACCTATATCTGCCGACCTTGACAATATAGATTTTGCGCAAATTCGATGCAATATGGACAAAGATTATTACCTGCGGACAATCGATGATATAAAACGATACATTTACAACGGTGATGTTTACCAGATAAACTTCTCGCAACGGTTCGAATGCGATTATGACGCCAGGCCGATACAGCTCTATCACTGGCAGAACCATTACAACCCGAGCGGCTACGCGGCGTATATCGACGGCGGCAGTTTTCATATCGTAAGCGCATCGCCCGAGATGTTTATAACGGTTGCCGACGGCATTGTCCGAACCAAGCCGATAAAAGGTACTCGGCCACGAATCCACGAAGCATCCGAACGGGATTTAAAGGCAAAGCAAATCAATGTAAGAAATTTCAATGAGCTGCTCGGCAGCGAAAAAGAGCGGGCGGAACTAAATATGATAATCGACCTGGAACGCAATGATGTGGCCAAAATCTGCAAGCCGGGGACGAGAACAGTCATTCAACCAAGGACAATCGAAACCTATCCGACGGTTTTTCACGCTGTGGCAACCGTGGCTGGGCAGCTTCGCAACGAAATTACATTCTGTGATATTCTGAAGGCGATGTTCCCCGGCGGCTCTATAACCGGCGCTCCAAAAATCCGTTCGATGGAAATTATCGACGAGACCGAGCCCACAGCCAGAGGGGTTTATACCGGCAGTATCGGCTTTATCGGCATAGACGGCAATGCGTGCTTGAATATTGCGATACGAACGATTATTATCACAGGTCGAAAGGCCTATGCGCAGACCGGAGGTGGCATAGTCGCAGATTCCGACCCAGAAGCCGAATGGGCCGAGACAATTGTAAAGGCACGGGCGCTACTGGCAGGAATACAATGCGTGATGCGTCGTGCGTAATGCGTATTGCGTACACGATACAACATATACAATGCGAGGACATAATATGGTAGGGAAAAATAAGAACATATAGAGATTTGGATATTTGGAATGTGGGAATTGAAGTGGTTAAAGATATATATAAACTGACAGAAAAGCTACCAAAACAAGAAATGTATGGCTTAGTCA
>CAYGBH010000292.1:0-5537 GCA_964348055.1 uncultured Pirellulales bacterium | reverse complement strand
CGATTGCTCCTATCGGCAGTGAGCCGTCTGGCAATGGAGGTATCATCAATATGGGAGCCTATGGCGGCACTCTGGAGGCCAGTCGAACTACTATTAACGAATAGGTAATAGGTGGAGAATCAGTGATACGAATAACCACTGCGAGGTGGAGTAGATATTACACTTGGATTTGTAGATTGGTTAACAACAAATAAGAATAGCGAGAGGAAAACATGAAGAAAGTCAATGTTACAATTTTATCAATAATGATGATTCTGACAACAATTCCAGGTTCAAGAGCCTACTGTCAGCAAACTATGTTGAGAGCAGGTATCGCTAAGACTGATATAACACCTTCGGAAAGCCTTTATATGGGAGGGTATTCTGATACATGCAGGATGTATTCTTCTGATGGTGTGTATGGAAATCTGTATATAAGGGCCATCGTTTTTGATGACAATGCAAATCGAGTAGTATTCATCGAAAGTGATATTGTGGGTTACCCAGCGGCGGAGTATAACTCTATAAGAAAGCAGGTTTCTGATGCAACGGGAATCCCATTTAACTATGTCATGCTTGGAAGTGTTCACAATCATGCAGCACCAATTCTTGGTGGTAGAAATGAAAATACCAAATGGAATAGACAATTCAAGAACAGGCTCGTTTCAACAGTGAAAAAAGCGATAGGAAATCTGCAGCCTGTAAGAATTGGCGGTGGAATCGGCAGTTCTAAAATTGCCATGAATAGACGGAAAAAGATGGAAGATACGTTCTCATATACAACTTTTGATGAGAACTATGCCAGCCAATCATTTGGAAAATATAAAACAGATAATCCAGTAAGAATACGAGAGATAGAAGGTGTAATTCGCCTTGGCGCTAATCCTGGCGGTCCAATTGATGAAGAAGTCAGTATTCTCAGAATCGATGGCATTTCAGGTGAGCCAAAGGCGGTTTTTGTCAATTATGCCTGTCATGGAACCTCTCTGGGAGGAAGAAATAATACTGTAAGCCCGGAGTGGTGCGGGCATATGTTGGAATATGTCGAGAAAAATATTCCCGATGTCGTTGGAATATTTGCACAGGGAGCCGCAGGAGATATAAATCCAAGATTTGTTGGCGGACTTGACGGTTACAAAGACAACCTTAAAAAAACTGCTGAGTTAGGATTTGAAATTGGAAAGGAAGTTGTTAGGGTTTTCAATACAATTATAACAACTAAACCCATTAATCCTAAAATAAGATTAGTTCATAAAGAGATTCTCTGTCCACGAAAATATGAAGCACTGTTTGATGATTTTAGAAATACAACTGTTACAGTGCCTACAACTGTTGTGAGAATTGATGATTTTACATTTATTACTTTTCCTGGTGAGCTTTTTCACGAAATTGGAAAAACAATAAAGTCAAGTACGCACACTAAATATTCTTTTCTTGTTGGATATTGCAATGGGAGTGTGGGTTATCTTCCAACACAGAAAGCCTTTTGCGAAGGTGGTTATGAACCGAGTAGTTCACGATTTGCGCCTGTTGCTGAGAAAACTTTTGTTAAAGAAGTGAAAAAAATGTTAATAAAGCTATTTTAAGAAAGGCGTCAAGCAAATAAATTTCGTTTTGGCGTCTGAAAGAAATTCCTTATTAACGTTACTATTGTTAACGTCTTATTCTTCATAAATGTGCCCGCTCAATCAGAGGAGAATAAGAATAGTCTTTATGGTGGTGTTGCTAAGATCAATATAACACCAGAAAAGCCCCTTAAAATGTCCTGGTATGGTGGATGTGCAGATAAATTATCAATGGGTATTCACGACAGCTTGACGACAGAGCTCCGGCGTTCCTATGGGATGTATCATTTCGCAGGCATGACAATGCGAAAGCCGACGTCACAAGCTTGGGCCTTGAATTCATACTTTGATTTCGGGCTGATATAATCAGGGGGGCAAAGGCACGAGCCTCCGCATACTACCGGTGCCGAATCGTTATCGGTGTCCGTGCACCACTCCCAGACGTTTCCAATCATATCGTATAAGCCCCAGGCGTTGGGCTTAATATTTTTCGTGAAGTATGGCCAAACGGGGTGATTATTATTCTCCGCATGGGCGATTCTTGCTGGGTCGAGCGCTTCCTCTCTTAGAAAATCTTTTACGGCACCCACAGGAGGATAAGCAATCTCAACAGGGTTATCCCTCTTGGCGTTATATTGCCTTGCGGCACTTTGCCAGGCGGTAGACCTAATATGCGCATAAGATGCGACATTTGACAACTCATCACCCCACGGATACAAGGTGCTGGAGCCTGCGAGAGCTGCATGGGCGTGCTGTGAGGCCGTCGGCAATTGTGCACCAAGCCATCCGGCATAAGCTTGGCCCCCGGTATAAGTGACCCATGTGACAGGGTCCTGTTTGAACTTTTCGTCCATGACGAAGATGCCTGCAGATTTGTCCCATGTTATTCGGCAGGGCGGGAACTGTCCCTGCGTTTGAAGAATTAGGACATCCTTTCCGCTTTGGTCCGTAAAATATGACCAACCTGCCATGTTAATTGGTGATTTTGCCCCGGTTTTTTCCATGAACAGCTTGTACTGAGCATTGGTTATTTCGCGTGTAGCCATATAGAATGGTTCCAGACCTCCTGGTTCGGTTCTGGGTATGAACGACAATATAACGGTCGGGTCTCTTCGATGTCCGACGTAATGAGGCCATCCGAAGTTGGCAGAGTCATCGGTATCACTGCGGAAAACCTCTGCGGGATTTGCTGCTATTTGAGGTAGGCTGAGGTAATCACCTTTCTCATTTACAGGTTTCAGAAGCTCAGAAGAGGTCAACCATACGTCTTCGTCTGAAACGACAATGTGATGGAGTTCCAAGAATGGAATCCATTGACTCCAGTCCTTATGGTCAGGGAAAAATCCCCATAACGAGAGCGTTAATTTGCTGATGGTAGCTGCCTGATTGGGACTACCTATTAGATTGATAATTTCATCTACTGCGTCAGCAATGCTCTGTTTACAGCTGTTCTCAAGATTTAACTTGTCGAGTTTCCCCAGGTCCCGCTCAAAGGTTTCGATGCGGTCGAGCAATTGTTTACGTTTTCCGTTGAAATCTTTTGCTTCAGAAAGGGTGCTGATTCCAGCAGACTTGAGGCTTGTCAGTTCGCTGCCAATTATAGCAACAGACGTTTTCAGATCAGCTAACCTTGGGACAGTCTCATTTTTCATCTGCTCAAGAAAGTTGCACATTTTGATAATGACGCTGTCAGCTTCGAGAGCATCTAATTTGCTGCTGGCATCTGAATAATCAATTTGACTGACTGCGTAATCCCTCAGGCCGAGATAGTAATCCGTTTCCAATGATGATTGCTGCGCTAGCATTTGATGGGTCTCTTGAAATAGCGAGACGGTGTCTTCGATAGTCTGTAGCTGTAGAATCTGGCCGTCAAGCTGGCGTTCTTTCTCAATGAATTCTAATAGCCAGGTATCAATCTCGAAATTGACGGAGCCATTTTCAGGCACGGCATTGGTCAAGGACGCCGAATCACTTAGGATGATATTGGAGAATTTCTGCTTGCTGACGGCGAGCACATTTGGGAGTTGCCTAAACTTAAGCAAAGATTCCCGACTGTCGGTTGCCGCGATGTCATCGAGCATGCGAATGTCTTCATCACTTAATATTTGGCTCACCTTTTTTTCAAGGGACTCTATGGCCTCAACAAGCCTGGATTTTTCATCGAGGATAGCCGAGGTAATAGCAATTACCGCTCGACTCTGCACACCAAGCGTATCGGTAAGTTCTTTACACCTGTCTCGCATCTGTCGGTTGAAACTATCGGGAGACCACTTGTCGACCTCTTCCTTAACGCTCTCAAGGTACACACGTATTTCGTTGAGATTCGGTTCTACCCGAGTAACATTTAGCTCGGCAAGAATATCGGTCCATTGTCTCTGCAATCCGCTGACATGGCCGGCGCTCTTTTCCAAGGAGTGCGTTTTGTTTATAAGTTCAATAACGCGCTTGCGATGGTAGGGAAGCTTTTCACGAATTTCAGCAAACGCCGACCCTATATTCCCATACTCAACGGCAAAAATTTCATCGGTCTGGTCTATAAGATATATATTATTCAGCGGTGTTATGAGTTCAGATCTAAGTTGTTTTAAGTCTAATCCCCATTGTTTGTACTGCTCTCTTTCTTCTGATGAGATACCTTTGAAATTTTCACAAAAGCTGATTCCTTCATCGATGTTATCTGCCAGCCGGTCCAGTTGGTCTTTGCGAGTCAACATCTTGTCCAAAAGAGAGTACGTATTTCTCATTTGATTTATGATTTCCGAAAGACGGGGAAGATTCTCGAAATATTTCCAATTTGCGATGCTGGCATCAACCTCATCCGTATCATACTGTTGAGAAATGGCTGTGTACGTACCGATTCTGCGGGATTCCCAGAAGAAGTCATGCTGTTTAGCTTTATTGCCGGAATCGATTATCTTTTTCTTCAGGTCCCGGGCCTGCCGAATAAATTCCTCTCGCACGGCGTCTTTCTCATCGGATATTTTTCCGGCGTGACGGTTGTACTCGTCTGCGAAATCAGCCTGGAGCCAGCCCGGCGCATCGATGGAACCTAAGAGTTTTTCAAGGCCTTGCTTGCAGTTCGATATAGTCTCGACGGAAACGAAGGAGAAAGTTGATAGAGAGCCACACTCACGTATGAGCTGGTAAATTCTTTGACGCATAAACTCCCTGTACTGACCGGCAGCGTCAGTAAGCTGGCCGGCTGCCGAATCCAGGTTACCCTGCTCGTACTGCGCCAGCGCAGAGGCTGTAAGCTCGTAAATGGTCAACGGAATATCCGGGGGGCTCTTGGACAGCAGCGTTTGCATTAGTGTGTACTTGGCAAGGACGTCTTTTTTCCTGTAAACCTGTTCGAGCTTTTCTTTCCATGTGGGATAATCTTCAAATGTTTCAATGTCTTCGTAACACAAGTCCATAAGTCTTGCGCTGATAAGCCCTATGTCCGAACGGACAAAGTCGATTTCCTCCCGAACATATGTCATGGTGCCGCATATTTGTCCCAGCAGGCTATAATATTTTTCGGCTCTCTGGATATCGAAGGTGCGGTAAAACCTATCGGCCTTTTCGAAGCACCTGGCGTTTCGGTCGTGAAAGCCGTGGTCTTTTAACTGCTTAATCGTTTCCAGAGGCTTGCTCGACAGCATGGTCTCATTTCTCAGCATTTCCACATTATCAAGCTCATCGTTTATCTGTTCGGCGGTTTCCGGAGTATCAGAGCCACCGGCCAGGGCCTCAAGGTTGGTGTAGACTCTTGCAGCCAGGTCATATGAGTCAGCGCAGGTTTGTAGTGTTTCTTTTGCAAGAGGTCGGGCTTCGAGGAGCGTTTCGGCTCTTTTTGCACTATCTGTTACTTCAGATACTATTTTGGAACTGGGGTCGAGTTTCATCAGATGACCTGCAATGGCCAGGTCTTGACGAGCCTTATACTCTTGTTGGTCCTGAGCGATACTTTCGACCTTCTCAATCGCAGGAGCGATCTCGAACCAGACTTGT
>CAYGBH010000291.1:0-5562 GCA_964348055.1 uncultured Pirellulales bacterium | reverse complement strand
ACTAATTCCGTCAGATGTTTGATAGTTGACGTTACTAACGGCCATGAGCTGGGTACAGCTGTGCATGAATATGAAACGGGTGAAGCCGGCATCATTTTTGACCCGGCCGACCACAACCTCGCACGGCAGAACCCGGCTGATTATCTCAAGGGTACCGAGGTCACCATCAAGGCAGCAATTACCCAGGCCAAAAATACTGACAAAGATTTCGACGCTAAGAATATTATAGGTATCGGCATTGACACGACGGGCTCAACACCAATTCCCGTTGATGAAAATGGCACACCATTGAGCATGCTGGATAAATTCAAAGATAATCCGAACGCCTTTGCCTGGTTGTGGAAAGACCATACAGGCCACGCTGAAGCCGCCGAGATTACCGGGCTGGCCGAAAAAGAGCATCCTGAATACCTGGCCAAGTGCGGCCAGACCTATTCGTCGGAATGGCTTTTTAGCAAGATACTCCATTGTTTAAGAGCTGATCCCAAAGTTTTCGATGCCGCTTATACCTGGGTCGAGCACGCAGATTATATGCCGGCTCTTTTGACGGGTAATGCACACCCGCAAACAATCAAACGCTGCCGATGTGCCGCCGGGCACAAGGCGATGTTCAACGATAACTGGGGCGGCTATCCAGCCAAAGATTTCCTTGCAAAACTCGACCCCAAAATGGGGCAGCTCTGGGAGACTTTAAGCGAAAAGACCTATGCCATTGACCAAAAGGCGGGCGACCTTACCAAAGATTGGGCGGACAAACTTGGATTAAAAGCTGGAGTGCCAGTTGCAATGGGTGCTTTTGATGCTCATTTAGGCGCCGTTGGTTCCGGCATCGCTCCGGGTAAGCTGATCAAAATAATCGGCACCAGTAGCTGTGATATGCTCGTGGCTGAATCGGGCCAGGACCTGGCTGACATACCCGGAATATGTGGTATCGTCGATGGCTCTATTCTACCGGGTTTCTTTGGACTTGAGGCAGGTCAGTCAGCGGTAGGAGATATTTTCAACTGGTTCGTCAATTACATCCAGCCGGGCGGTGAAAAAGAAGGCCAGGGCGAAGCCCTGGACAAGAACAAACCCGCCGTTGGCGGGCACGAAGCCCTTACCGAAAAGGCAGCGAAGCTCAAACCGGGTCAGTCCGGCTTGTTAGCCCTTGACTGGAACAACGGCAATCGAACGGTACTCGTTGACCAGAGGCTGACCGGACTGTTAGTAGGTCAGACACTACACACAAAGCCGGAAGAGATTTACCGGGCTCTGATAGAGGCCACCGCCTTTGGTGCACTTATCATTATCAATAGATTTGAGGAATATGGCGTTAAAGTTTCGGAAGTAATTAATTGCGGCGGAATCGCTGAGAAGAATCCTCTGCTTATGCAGGTCTATGCCGATGTAACCGGAAGAGAAATGAAGATATCTCGTTCTGCTCAGAGTTGCGCCTTGGGAGCTTGCATCGCCGGTGCAGTAGTAGCGGGTAAGAAAGCCGGCGGCTACGACAATTTTTCCGATGCTCAGGCCGCTATGTGCGGTATCAAAGATATCACTTATAAACCCATTGCAGAAAACCACAAGACCTATCAGCAGTTATATGCTCTTTATAAGCAGTTGCACGATGCCTTTGGTTTGCCAGATTGGTCCGGCCAGGACGAAGCCCTGGACAGGAGCAAACCCCCCTTCGGGAGGTTAGCTAATGTTATGAAAGACCTTCTCAACATCAAAGACAGCATCAAGTCTTGAGGTATTTATTTTGTACGAAGAACTTAGAAAAGCCGTCTGTGATGCGAATATTGAACTACAGAAGCAGAATCTGGTCATTTACAGCTTTGGCAATGTCAGTGCGATAGACCGTACGGCGGGCGCAGTAGCCATCAAGCCGTCAGGTGTATCGTATGACAAACTGACGCCTGATAGAATCGTAATTGTTGATTTGGATGGAAACATTATCGAAGCCGACCTCAAGCCTTCATCAGACACACCGACCCATCTTGAGCTTTACAGGAACTTCGAAACTATTGGCGGTATATGCCACGCTCACTCACCCAGTGCGACTACGTGGGCGCAGGCCTGCAAAGAGATTCCCTGCTTCGGCACTACCGGCGCCGATTATTTCTATGGCCCGATACCTGTTACTGAGGTAATGACCGATGATGAGATACGCAGCAATTATGAGCTAAATACGGGCAGGGTAATTGTCAGGCGATTTGCCGGTATGGACCCGATGAAAACCCCGGCAGTTTTAGTAGCCAACCACGGTCCTTTCACGTGGGCCAAGACCGCCGCCGGAGCTGTCGAATCTATGGTTGTGCTGGAACAAATAGCAACAATGGCGCTGGGCACTATAACGATAAATCCTGAACAAGGCCACATCAGCAAGGCGCTTCTGGATAAACACTATTTGCGGAAACACGGCAAGGACGCTTATTACGGCCAAGACAGTTGGTAACTGGTAATTGTTTAACTATTTAACCAATTATCATTTAACCAATTTGATAGGAGATGTGAAAAATGAGGAAGACCACGTTTGGAGTAATTGTTGGAAACCGGGGATTTTTCCCCGATGCGTTAGCTAAACAGGGACGAAAGAATATACTTAACGTTCTTAAGAAGAACGGCTTCAACTCAGTTGCTCTATCGATGCAACAGACAAAATATGGTGCAGTTGAGACTTTTGAGGACGCCAAGAAGTGTGCTTCACTTTTTGCAGAAAATCGTGAAAAGATTGACGGCATAATTGTAACGCTGCCGAACTTCGGTGATGAAAAGGGGGTTGCTGAAACAATCAAACGCTCGGGGCTTAGCGTCCCCATTCTGGTCCACGCTGAGCCGGACGCACAGAGCAAGATGAGCATAGCTGACAGACGCGATTCTTTTTGTGGCAAGATAAGCGTTTGTAACAATCTCCGGCAGGGGGGTATTCCATACACGCTGACAAAATCCCACACAGTTGAAGTTACATCGCCGCAGTTCAAAAAAGACCTGGATGATTTTGCTTCGGTGTGCAGGATTATCAAGGGCCTTAAGAACGCCAGATTTGGTGCTATCGGCGCTCGCACCGGCGCCTTCCATACCGTCCGTTACAGTGAAAAAATCCTGGAACTTTCTGGCATCTCAGTAGAGACGATAGATTTGTCTGAAATCCTCGGAAGAATAGCGTTACTTTCCGATAACGACAGGGCGGTCAAGAGAAAATTAAATGCTATTGAGAAATATATCGCGACCAAATCAATTCCCGCTGACAGGCTCATAAAGATGGCTAAATTCGGTTATGTGGTGGACCAATGGGTCAAAGAAACCGAACTTCATGGCACGGCGATTCAGTGCTGGACTTCTCTGGAGGAATTCTTTGGAATAGTTCCCTGCACGCTTATGAGCATGATGAGCGAGTCGTTGGTGCCGAGCGCGTGTGAGGTTGATATTACCGGTTTGTTAGGGATGTACGTTCTCCAGCTGGCCAGCGGTACGCCCAGCGCGCTTCTGGACTGGAACAACAACTACGGCTCAGACCCCGACAAGGCGGTTCTATTCCATTGCAGCAATCTTCCGAAGTCGTTCTTTAAAAGTGCAAAGATGGACTACCAGGAGATTATTGCCGGGGCGGTGGGCAAAGAAAATACTTACGGAACTATCGTCGGCAGGATAGCCCCGGCCAAGGCGACCTTCTGCAGAGCCACTACTGATGATGCTGCCGGTGTTATTAGCGTTTATGTAGGCGAAGGTGAATTTACAAATGACAAACTTGATACCTTCGGCGGCTATGGCGTGATGAAAATCCCCAACCTCCAGCTTCTTATGCAATACATATGCAGAATGGGCTTCGAGCATCATGTTGCTGTGAGCTTATCACAGAAAGCCGATGCAATTGCTGAAGCTCTTGATAGCTATATGGGCTGGGAAGTCTATCGCCACGAATAGAATTCAGGTCTCTGTGAGGAGTATCACTTGGATGTTCATAACCATTGTAATGGGATAATTAATGCTAAAGGCTGTGTAGCACGAGATGGAAAGGAGTTAGCATGAACGTAAGACAAATAAGTACATTAATAGTAATTGGCATTTGCTTTGGAGCAGGCCTACAAAGATGTAAGCCCGCCGAAGGTGGGCAGGATGTGAGCTCGCGGAGCAGGGCGACAGTTAAGATCGATGTGAATCAGACTAAAGAGCCGATATCGAAGTACATATACGGCCAGTTCATCGAACATCTCGGCCGGTGTATTTATGGCGGCATCTGGGCCGAGATGCTCGAAGACCGCAAGTTCTACTATCCCGTGGGCGGTAAAGAATCGCCCTGGAAAGTCATCGGTAGCGAAGATGATGTTACTATGTCCGTAGAAAATCCTTACGTCGGCGAACATACACCGCTCATTCAGCCCGGCAGTGGCATCCGACAACTTGACCTGGGACTGGTTAAAAATAAGCGATACGTTGGTTATATCCTGTTCAAACCACAACAGCAAAGTACGAATGTGATAGTATCGCTTCTCTGGGGTGACAAACCGCGAGAGCGAGAATCCACTCGAATCATGATTGTTACGAACAGGTATGGCAAGTATCCATTTGAGTTTGAAGCAGGTGCCCACACTGAAAAGGGCAAGCTGGAAATCAAGGTAGCCGAAATAGCCATGGGAGCATGCTTTGTGGGCGCGGTCTCACTGATGCCTGCCGACAATGTCAATGGCCTGCGGGCCGATACGCTTAAGTTACTAAAAGAACTGAACTCTCCAATCTACCGCTGGCCTGGCGGCAACTTCGTCAGTGGTTACGACTGGAGGGACGGTATCGGCGAGCGTGACAGACGTCCACCGCGCAAAAACCCCGCCTGGAAGGGCATTGAACATAACGATTTCGGCCTTGATGAATTCATTATGTTCTGTCGGGAGGTAGGCGCTGAGCCAATGATTGCTGTCAATTCCGGCTTCGGTGACGACCACTCGGCGGCCCAGGAGGTAGAATATGCCAACGGTTCAATCGATACACCGATGGGTAGATGGCGTGCCGCTAATGGCCATCGTGAACCTTACAATGTCAAGTGGTGGTGCGTTGGCAATGAAATGTACGGTAAATGGCAGCTGGGACATATGGACCTGAAACACTACGTCCGTAAGCACAACCTGTTCGCAAAAGCGATGCGTAAGGTTGACCCGTCCATCAAACTGATTGCCGTTGGCTCAGTTGGTCCCTGGTCGGAAGGCATGCTCGAAAGCTGCGCCGACTATATGGACCTCATAAGTGAGCACTTCTATAAGAGGGCAAAGGAATCCGTGATTGAGCACGCGCGTCAGATACCCGATGCGGTCAGCGATAAAGTTGCGGCCCATCGCGATTACCGCAAACGGCTGAAACCGCTCAAAGGCAAAGACATCCGCATAGCTATTGATGAATGGAATTATTGGTACGGAACGCACCTTTTCGGCGAGCTGGGCACGCGTTATTTCCTCAGGGATGCGTTGGGCATTGCCGCAGGACTTCACGAGATGATGCGCAACAGTAATATTATCTTTATGGCTAACTACGCCCAGACCGTGAACGTCATCGGGGCTATCAAGACTACCAAGACCGCTGCTGCCT